>JAUSEJ010000706.1 GCA_030650265.1 Dehalococcoidia bacterium
GAGGGTGAAACCATGGCTAGCGGACTGGTGCTCTACTCCAAACAAGACGGCATCGGCATCATTCGATTGAATCGACCCGAGAGGATGAATGCCATGACCAACGAAATGATCTATGAATTGAACGAGTTCCTGGATGAAGCGAGCCTGGACGATAAGGTTCGGGTAGTCGTCACAACCGGCAACGGGAAGGCCTTTTGCTCCGGGACCGATGTTTCCAATTTGGGGAATGACTTCGCCGAGAAGAACGCTCAACGCCGTCTATTCGAACCCAAGCGCGACACGAGTGCATTCCCATACCCCTGGATGTTCGTGAGCGTACCCAAGCCGACGATCGCCGCGGTGAATGGGGCGGCAGTGGGCATGGGCGCCGAGTACACGATGCAGTGCGATTTTCGCCTTGCCGCCGATACCGCCCGCTTTGGTTTCATCTTCTCGCGACGCGGCATCATCTCCGATACGGGGGCGGGCACCTACCTTCTGCCCCGGGTGGTCGGTCTGTCCAAGGCATTGGAGTTGCTTTATAGCGGCGACGTGATCGACGCGGAGGAGGCGCTCAAGATCGGTTTGGTCAGCAAGGTTGTGCCGCTGGACCAACTGGCAGAGGCTGCCATAGCATTTGCCAGACGATTGATGGAGGGTGCACCCCTGTCGGCCAAGTGGTCGAAGGAGTTGACCTATGGCGGTCTGGGAAGGGACACTGCTACCCATCTGGCGGAAACTAAACGGTTCTTGGATTTATCCACGAAGACCGCAGATCACGTCGAGGGGGTCAGGTCCTTCGTCGAGAAGCGCAAGGCTCAGTGGAAGGGTCGGTAAGCTTTGCAGCAATACCAGGTACACGGAAGGAGGCGAAGAATCTCGAACGCCAGTGGACAATGTGAGCGAGATTCTTCGCCTGCAAGAGCAGACACCGGACTGCGCTTTAGGCAGTCTACTTGGCGTGAGTTAGTGTTTCAAGGGATGCCCCTAGAGCGGTCATGCCCTTGATAGGTATCACCTGGCCGATTTTCGGACCAAATGCGTAAAGTGTGTTCAAATCCAAAACCGAAATAGCAGAGTATTGGTTGATCGCCATAACTGCGGCCTCAGTGGCCAGCCGTTTTCTCTCGCTAAGGTCTGCCGTAACAGGCACTTTCTCAATCAGTTCATCCAGTTTTGGGTTCTTGAAGTTCTTGGGAGTGCCTTGCGTGGAATGGTAGCCGTGCGTCATCTTTTCAAACTGAAAGATCCCACCTGCCGCGAGATTGCTCCAGACCCTATTCCATGATTCCGGCCCTCTGGCCCTGAAGGCCGCAAGCGCTGCATTGTACTCGATGGCAGCCACCGATGCATTGATTCCCACTTTTCGCCAGTAACCGGTTATGGCTGTCACCAGCGTGCTAACCGTGGTACCCCCTGCCCCTGTGTCCCACGCCGCTGTGTCGAATCCACCAGGATATCCCGCCTCGGCCAGCAGCTTCTTTGCTCCTTCGGGATCAAAGGGGTCGGGCTTCATCACGTTGGAATCCCAGAAGAAAGCGGTTGGCCGGACGTCGAATAGGACAGATGGCTCCCCGTATCCACTGAATACCTTGTCGGCGAGTTCTTTCCGGTTGATGGAGAGAGACATAGCCTTGCGTACCCTGACATCATTGAAGGCGTATTTTTCTGGATTATTCAGATCCCAGAACGGCCACATGTAATACTGGGCCGCGCCGTCATGGGTTATGGTTCGGAGGCCCGCCGCCTTGAGTTGAGCAATTGAGTCTGGCGCTACTTCGGCGAGGTCCAACTCCCCGGTCTTCAGCATAGCCACCTTGGGGGCTTCCTGAGGGGCATTCAGTAGAGTAATGTTCTTGAACTTCGGTACCGCTCGCCAGTGGCTCTCCACGGCTTCCAGCTCAAGACGGATCCCGGCCTCCCACTTGACGAACTTCCACGGTCCGCTGCCCACGGGATGGCTCCTGAAGTAATCATCGCCTTTCTCCTCGATATACTTCTTTGGCAGCACGGCCTGGCTGCCTCCGAAATCCGAGAAACCCTTAAGCAGCAGGAATTGCGGTTGCTTGAGTATAAGCGCAACAGTGAAATCATCCTTGAGATCAATTCTGTCTATTACAGCCTTCCAAACTACGCCGTCGGTATGAAGGGAATCCGGCGCCATTATTCGCTCCATGCTAAATTTGACGTCCGCTGCAGTGAGGTCGCTGCCGTCGTGGAACTTGACCCCCTTTCTGATATAGAAAGTATGGGTCTTGCCGTCGGCAGATATTTCCCACTTCTCGGCTATTCCCGGTCTGTACTGTCCTTCCGGTGTCAGTTCCACGAGAGAGTCAAAGATGGGAACGCCCAGAACCTGGAAGGTATTTGGGCTAGATAGCTTCGGGTCGATCACAGACGCAAGGAAGTTTGCTGAGATGACCAGACTGCCGTAGGGCTTAGTGCTCTCCGCTGACGTCTCCAACGCCGTCGGTGACGATGGCGTAGAAGAGCAAGACGCTGCGAGAAGACTCCCAATCATTATCGCTGGCAGTGCCAGTCCGCTTAACCAAGATAGTCTTCGCATGTAACCCCACCTCCATTATTTTACTGATGCAATGAACTGAGCCAGCCAGCTCTCCTCTTTCGGAACCACGTCGTCCATCCAGTTCCCAATATCGCCCGCCAGGGCTAACATCCCTATTTCTCCCGCGTATATGGAGTCAAGACATTCCAAGGGGCAGTACATAAGCTTGTTGTATTTGGAATAAAGATCGTATTCCAGCATGCCATCATGATGGGCTAGGGCAACGTCTAATATCAGATCCGTTGGTGGCAGTTTCTGTCTAAGTGACTGGTCGTTCCAATACACTGAGCCCGGTGGCAATCGCAGATTCCCAAATACGGGGATGACCCCCTGCTTGAACATCCAGCGGTTTGCCTCGATGTGAGCATCTCTGGACTCCTGCCAAGTCTCATAGCCATTGCGAGGGATTAGGCTGAGGCCGGCGATGATTTTGCCGGATACGTTGCCGACGCCAAAGATGTCGACCGCATCCAGAAGAGTGTCCAGCCAGCGCTCATGCGGGCTGTGTTCGGCCTTTCCCGGACACACCTCAGTAAACAAGTGGGGCTCCCAGATCTCTACTTGGACATTAATACTGTCGAGTCCCGCATCCTTTAGCCGCTGCATGTCTTTCCGGTCTATAGCTTCGGATACGACAGTGAAATTAGGTTTGTAGGAAGCGGCGCTGGACAACCTTCCGAGGAAATCGAAATATATTCTGCCCTCGTTCACGCTGTTCCGGAACCCGCCCATCTCGAAACGACCTTCGATGAGTTTGATCTCCGAACTGAGAATCTTGTAGGCCTCGACCGTTTCATCCAGATTGATCGTTACAGGTCGGTCTAGTCCGACAGATCGTGAATCTTCCTGCGTCGAATTGAAGTTGCAGTACTTGCATTGATCTCCCGAAGCGAAGTATTCGCAGTATCGGACAGGCATCAAAGAGAAGCAACGGCGCTTAGGGGAAATAAAATTTGAGACTGGCGTCCCCTTGCTGGTTACAGGCTCAGGTGTTGTTCGAGGCTTGGCATCAAGGAAGTAGACGTCCACATCCACCTGGTCATCGCCTTCAAAGATGGCGAATTGGCCATTGGCCAACTCTCTAATCTCATATGGGCTCCTTGTGTTGATCCGGACCGAAGCCCCAATACCATTCTTGGTGCGGAGGGCACGGGGGCGCAGGATACGTCCATCCTTGAGTCTTGTTGGCTTTCTGTCCACTACTTCCTTTAGGGTCAAATCGTGATCGTAGCTTTGATAGCTGAAGTTCGTTCCCGCGCGCGACCAGTCACTTACCTTATCAATGTCTCCCGAGTCCCTCACACCGTGATTTAGGATCTCCCACTTGAGGATCACATCCGGCGGAATACTCGGGTATTTCTTCCGCAATACGTCGATTTGGGTCACTACCTGGCCTCCTGATTTTTCTTGTGCCTGGGACCAGTCCATGTTAGCAGAGAAAACGCTCGAACACATCCGGAGAATTACCTATTCGATTACGTATTCTCGGTACTGAGCGACAGGAGACCGGCTTCACTGACGCATCGGGTTAGGGCGGCGCGGGAGCCAATGCCCATACGGGTGTATATGTGGTCGAGGTGACTGGCGACCGTGCGGGGACTCAGACCAAGGCGCACTGCTATCTCGGGCGTAGTCAGACCATCGGCAACGAGGAGCGCAATTTCGAGCTCACGTGCGCTGAGGTAGACTCCACCTAAGCGAGTCCAGCGAATGGGGGGCGGCGAAATGCCCAATCCTTGAAGCAGGCGTCGGGATCGGTCGATATACCGTTGGGCGCCCAGGCTTTCAAATACCGACAGACTTTGCCGGGCGGCAGTTGCCGCTCCCTCCGGGTTTACAACAATCGCTGTGGTGGCTTGATCCAGGAGGGACCTTGCTGCCTCGAAAGGCATGCCTAAGGCGGCAAACGTTTCATGCGATCGAGCGAAGCAAGAAATTGCGGATTCGTGCTCGCCCAAGGCCTGCCGGGAGAGGCCCTCGGCTCGAGAGGCGAGGGCGGATAAATACGGTGTGCCGGTCGGACCTAACCCGACAAGCTTAGCGGCAGTTTCCATCGCCTCTTCCGGCTCTCCCGCCGCAACTTGAGCTTCGGCCAGTAGCATCAGCCCCATCGGCATGAACGGCGGTGTCAAACCCGCCGCAAGAGCTGATGAATCTGTCTGGTGGATAAAACCTCTGGCAATGCCTAGCGCCCGCTCAACTTGCCGCCGGTCGAGAGCAAGGGCGGTCTCAGCAATTTCGACAAGGCTAAAGACATGCCTATCGGTCGCCGAGCCGCGACTAAAGACTGTCCTCACTTCGGAAACACAAGCACTGGCCGCCGGCAAGTCACCTTGAAGGGCAAGGATCATTGCCCGGCCGGCCAATGCGTTGGCCAGGTCACGAGGATGTCCCGCCCTTCGGGCAAGGCCAACGGCCTCCATGCCGTTTTGCAGAGATTCCTTCCAAGCGCCTGCCATGAAATTGGCGTCGGCCAAACGAAGAAGAAGGAAGACCTCCATAGCTGGTAGTCCCAGACGCCGAGCTACGGCCAGTCCACGTTCGGAATGGTATCGTATGAGATTGTGGTCACCAAGGCGCATGCCGGTCAGCACCACAGCGACATGGGCGTGGCAGCTTATGACTAGCTCTTGAGCTCGTTCGCTTACCACCAGAGCGTGAAGAGCGTGGGCGCGGGCATTGGCAACGTCATTTCGCCAGAGGCAGGAAATGGAGGCGACAAAATTGGCCTCGGCCTCGGCGCGCGGCGATCCTAACCGGTGGGCCAGCACTAGAAGCTCCGCCGCGGAGTCTGCCATGCCCGCTACATTGCCGAGTCGACCGAGAATGTAGCAATGCGTGAAAAGTAGATCGGCTAGCTCTTGGCACGGCTCACGATCACCTAGCGCCAGTAGTCCCGCTCTTAGATGGGCATCTGCCACATCGAACTGGCAGCGATCCCATTCTGCCTGAGCCAACCGGCGACGGAGGCGAGCCGCAGCAACCGCATCATTAGCCCGTTCTCGCTTTGTGAGCGCCTCATTCCACACCCTGATTGCTGCACTTCCCTCGCCGACTTGCTCCCATGCCTCACCCAATCGCTCGAGCAGCCATGGCAGAAGTGGCTCGCCCTTCGAGAAGGGAACGGCGAATCCAGCGGTGAAGCCACCGTTGCGGACCATGGTCAAGGCAGCAGCGTAGTACCTCGCAGCCTCTTCATTAGCATACAGAGATATCGCCCTCTCGCCAGCCGACAGCAGCGCCTCCAGAGCGTGGTCACCGTTAGCCTCAGGGCCGGCGCCGAGATAGTGGCGAGCTAGCCGGATTATATCGTCCGGGCGAAATCGTTCTATTGCTTCAATTGCAGCAACATGGGCGTGTCTGCGCACCATCTCTGGTAGCGCGGCGCAAGCGGCCTCCTGAATGAGCGGGTGGGTTATGCTGTAGGTCACGTCCAATCCATCCATCCCCTCCGCCACCAATCCAGCGGCTTGAAGATGTCTCAGGGTATCGAGAAGAGCTTCTTCAGCTAATCCGCTGCCAGACCGGAGGATGGTATGCGGTGTTGTATCACCAATTATCGCGATTAATTCGAGGACATGTCTACAGGTCGGTGGCAGTCGTTCCAGTCGATCCAGAATTAGTCGTCGAACGCTTGGCGGCAGGGAAGGTGCCCCTTCCCTGTCGAGAATCCAGCCATCTTTCTCAGCAGGACCGTGGAACAGGCAACCGCAATCGATGAGGGCCTCGATGAGCGCTTTAATGTATAGTGGTGTTCCACTGGCCCGGGCGACGAGAAGCTCGACAAGATTCTCCGACACCTCTCCCTCCAGAACGCCTCTGACTAGTTTGCCCACCGCATCTCGTCCCAGAGGAGGGACAGCAACCTCCTCGCCCAACCCGGCCTGTTGTAGCGACGTCACCAGCCCTCGCAAGCCACGATAAGAATTCATGGCGTCGTTGCTAAGGGTGGCCAGCAGCAGTACTCGCTGGTCGGACAGGCCCCGGGCAAGGTAATGAAGCAACTCGAGGGTCGCGGGATCAGCCCAGTGCACATCGTCGATGAAAAAAGCGACAGGCGCTTTCAGTGCCAATCGTTGGAGGAGGCGCGACACGGCGTGAAATAGGCGGGTTTTCTCGAGAGCCGGGTCGCCCAATCCTTCTGAGAAGGAAGGAGGTGGCAGCCGAAGGTCGCTGAACAGGCGGCCAAGATCTGGCAGTCCGGATACTAGAGCCTCGAGACTGGTTGCCTCCAGATTACCTAGCACGCGGCTGAAAGCGTCAAGTATCGGTGAATAGGATAGTCCGACTTCGAGTGGAAAAGCCCGCCCTTCGAGCACTTCGAATCCATGTTCCTTCGCCAGAGCGAGAGCCTCCAGCGCCAGGCGGGTCTTTCCTATGCCAGGCTGGCCGGTCAGGATGATTGTTCCACCCTGTCCTTGGGCGGCAAGGGTCAAGGCGTTTTGGAGGCGCCGCAATTCGTCGTCACGACCCACGAAGGGTGACGTCTTTCCCGAGCTCAAGGGCCATCGGAGCTCGGGATTTGTCTTACGACCTGCCTGACGTCTGTTCATTCCAGCCACCTACCGAATGAAAACGAGTCAATCGGCTTCCACGCTGAAGCAGGGACCCTTAACGTTTGCAATTATACTCCATTTAGCAGTCGCAATCCATTGAAAATCATTGACCGGAGGAGTTTTGCCGCATTGAAGGAGTCAGGACGGAGTAATGAGGTCGTTCGTCGAAAAGCGCAAGCCACTGTGGAAGGGGCGTTAGGCGCCTTCCTGATCCCATTTAACTGGCAAGCGCTTCTTATTTCCGTTGCGGTCGAAGTAGTAGAGACAACCCTCGTCAGCGCCGAACTCGTGCAGGCGGCGGACGATATCGACGTCTTTCTGACAGTAGGCGACCAATTGGTCCAGGTGGCCGGCGCGAAACCAGCGGATGGCCTGAAGTCCGTCGCCGGATTTTCCCTCGCCGAGCGTGCCCAGGGCCAGGGCGTCGAGGCTGAGGCGAAAGCCAAGGTCTCGTACAACGTGGTCCATAATGTCGAGAGTGGGGATTCCAGACAGGCTGGACCCGGCGTAGGGCCTCAGGACCTCATAATCGAAGGACCTGATGTTGAATCCTACCACCAACTGGGATTGCCTTAGATCGGCTATTAGTTCCATGGCCTGATCCTCGGTGTAACTTCTAAACTGGCGGCTGGCAGCGTCATATATAACGGCAACTGAAAGTCTGAGTTTGTCGATCCGGTGCCTTCCTCCGACCTGGTCAAAGGAATGTTGGGTTTCCAGATCGAAGTAGACTGTACTCTTCTCCGGGGAAAATAAACCTGGCAGTTGAAGCTGCCGTGATGCCTCATTGTTGGCGGGGCTCAAATGGACCTCCTATTTCTGCTGAACTCGACCCTGTAATGCCAGCATCAAATCGGGCAAGAAGTATTCTCTGGGCAAGGTAGACACTTAAGACAATCAATCTGCCGATGGCTACGTCTGCCATCGGCACTACTGGAGTATCAGGCGTTTGAAAGCTTCGGCGTAGGTGATCCCCTGTCCCTCGGCAGCCCATACGGACCACTGCTTTATCCAGTCGGCGATTTTGGCCGGATCGCCGATCTGGCTCTTGTGTTGCAGGATGGCGGCAACCTTGGTATCTATGGTTGCTTCGATATCTACCCATGTGTCGGGATGGGTACTGCCGCTGAGGTATACCTCAGCCACTTTGTGGGGCTCGAGTCCCTCCTCCAGCAATTCCGGGAAGTAAAGTCTGTCGCGGGCGGACGGATAGATGGCATCGAGGGCGCTATCTCCCACCGCCCGGTGATCGGGATGGTTGATGTAGTTCTGCCTTACATATCGAGTGGTCGGGTCGGAAGTGATAACGACGTTGGGCCGGTGCTGTCTGATGGCTCTGGTGATGGCCTTGCGCAGTTCTAGCGAAGGGACTAGCTCTCCGTCGTTGAAGCCAAGAAAGACAATTTTGGCGACGCCCAGCACCCGGGCAGCAGCATGCTGCTCCGCTTCTCTTATTATGGCAAGACGGTCGGGTGTCATATTGGGGTCGTTGCTTCCCTTGTTTCCGTTGGTGCAGATCACGTAGGTGATCTGCCGGCCTTCACCTGCCCACCTGGCGATGGTTCCACCGGCAGAAAACTCCGGGTCATCCGGATGAGCGACGATAACCATGACTTTCGAAACTGTTTGCTCTGTCATTTTGCCTCGACTTTCAGTTTTCCGAGGACGAGGTGATCGGACACCACCTGCCCATTGTTGCCTACATTGAGCCTCACACCGGAACTCTTCAAATATATGCCGGCTTCAAGGTTGTAATCCCCGGGCGTTAGCGCCGGAGGAATGGCGAGGGGATGTTCATCCACTACTGTCTCGCCGATATCCCAGATAGTCGTAGGAAAGCGGCCCGCGGACGGCTGGGCGTCGTCCTGAGCGACTACCTTGTTGTCGCCGTCGAGAAGATGGAGAAAGACCGTGTAGTCGGCGTTCTGCCTGGCTGTGGCTTGCCAATACAACGGTACCTTCAAGCTCTCTCCCGTCCTGGCGCTCAGGGCTGGTTGACCCTGGGCGTTCTGAAGGTCGTAGCCGAGAAACTGGATTCCAGCGGTGAGGGCGGCAGAAACGGGGAAACGAATGGAAGAAGCAGGGAACGGCTGAGCTCGCTTCACCTTGACAGGGCCGATAAGCACATGGTTCGGTTTGTCCTTGCCAGAGAACAGCATTCTCTCGCCTGTCCGGCGGTCGTAGATGCCGATGTCGACGAAGTACTGTCCCGGCGGTGTATCCGGTCGTGTTTTCAGATCGTAATTACCGAGCACCAGGTCGTTCTGCGCCCATTCGGCGGCAGGATACTCGTTGCCGTCGCCCTGACCCCACATCTGCCATTGCTGGTCGACCAGGTGGCTGAAGAAGGCGATGTCGGCGTAAGGTTTCGGTATTTGTCTGACCCGCCAGAGAATGTCGAAGGGCATGGTTTCTCCTGCCTTCACCTCAAGTCCCAACCTGTATTTTAGCAGGTCGACGTTATCGCCGAGGCCGCCCTCACCGAATTTCTGCGGCATGGCGTCCATGACGGTTTGCCGCAGTTCCGTCGTATTCGAGCGGTAGGCCACGAAGGCGGTTGTATCATCTGGCCCGGGAATCGAGGCGATCAGGTCTCTAGCCGGGAAGACCTCCGAGACTTTGCGCGGCATAGCGCTCAGGGGAAGAATAAAGGTAGCTTTGCGATTGAAGTCAGGTAGAACGATGGATTGGCTGGCATTGGTCCATCTCAGGGCGACGTTCCGGCGCAGCATGAATAGAACAGACGGATGCAAATAGTAGCGCGAAGACAGAACGACCGGACTATCATCAGTCTGGGCGCTGAGAAAACGGCCGATCTCCGTCATTTCCGTATCGAAGGCATAGTAGGTATCCGTTGCCTGTCCCCACACGACAAAGTAGTCGCGGAAAGTTGTTAGGCCAATGGAGGCAAACCAGATGACGGTGGCGATCGGCAACAGCCAGAGAAGGAGCCTAAGAGAATGTCTTGACATAAAGTTTGCAAGACGCGACCAAATCTCAGCGAAGGCCATAGCTGGCAAGATGAAGATGGCGGGAATGGCTCCCAAAGATCTGATGAAGCTAGGACTTTCGACCGAAAGCGCACCAGGCAGGATCATGATGACCAGCCAGATCACCATGAGGGCGGCGGCAGAGTTTCGCCTCGATCTGACGACGGCGAGGGCGAGGCCGATCAAGAACATGACAAACCCTACTGTCTCGAAGATCGGCTTACCGGGTAGATTATACTTCCAGAAGATGTCTCCTAGCACGTTGAACATCAGTAGAGTGTTCCGGGTATTCTGCCACAAGCCGGCAAAGGGGTCTGATGGGGTACCCTGGTTCAGGGCGCTCACCTGGTCCACGCGGGCGAAGAACATCTGTTGATGGGTAAAATAGTAATAGCCCAACGGGGCGAAGACGATGGTTGCCGTTATGCAGAACAGGGCGACCCCCCGCCACGAGACCTTGCGTCGATGCAGAGCGATCATGTAGACAAGAAATGCGGCGAGAATAGCCGGCAGCAGGCGGCTGCTGAAGTAGGTGTACATCGCCAGACCGGAAGCCAGTCCGGCAAGGACGAAGTAGCGGGTTCGTCCCGACGCGATCGCCTGCCAAAGGAGAAAGAGGGCAAGGATGGCCATCAGGGGAAAGGAGACAGCACGCAGAGAAGTCCGGCTAAAATGGACGTGCCAATCGGAGAGGGCGATGAGGGCGGCGGACACCAGAGCGGTTCGTCTGCCGAACAACCGGTTCGCAAAGGCAAAGGTCATGCCGACGGTCAGAGTACCGATGAATGCCGGCACAAGACGCATCGCAAAGGGCACGGCGCCCCAGATGTAAACCGCGGCTGTGGTCAGGTAGATGAATAGGGGCTCTCTCCCCCCCTGATTTCGTTCGAAGTAGAGAGGATGATAGCCATTATAGATGACGTCGAGAGCGTCGACGCCGTTCATCGCCTCGTCGTGGGACAGTCCGGTGGGAACGCTGTCAAGTTGATAGAACCGCAAGAAGGCGGCCACGGCGATTATCAGCAGCGGCGCCGCGTATGGTTTAAGCGCAGCTCTCATGGAAACCCCTAATTAAGTTCACGGTGATAGTGCCCATCTTTATTGAACCGACTTCTTCCGTTCTTAACAGCATGCCGGTCTTACGGCGATCCAGACCGGCGAACAGATCATATTGGCCAGGGGCAATAGTGGCCGGTAAGGTTGTCTTGAGATCTTCCCTGACGAAATCTTCCACACTAAAGAATGAGGCCAAGAACGCTCCGTTTCCTGACTTTTGGTCTGACCGTGCCACGCCCTCGCCGGAAGGTTTGGAGAGGTGAAGGAAAGGAGCAAGAATATTGGCATCTAGCAGACGGGAATCACCGTACTTGTCGGGATTATATGCCAGGTCCGCGGAGAAAGGCAAGAAACCACGCTCATATTGCAGTTCGCTTTAGCCAAGAGAGGGCGAACAACAAATGGCTGCTGAGATGACCGGGAACGCAAATCTATCGGGCACGGCTAGACGCCGGGGAATCTGGCTAATTGACTACTAGAGAAAGGCTGGCGGCCATATTGGTCCCCCCAAGGCGTTCGCCGGTAGGAAGGTAGTAGAGCCCGGTGGCCAACTGGTATTGCCCTGGAGCCAATTCTTTTGGTAGGTTGAGAACGTGGGGATCGACGACCTGATCGCCGGGGCGCCAAACGGTTGTCGGGTAGCGGCCGCCGTCGGGCTGAGAGTCGTTCTGGGCTACAATCTGCCCTTTCTCGTTTATCAGTTGGGTAAAGACGGTGTAGTCACGATCCGGGGCGGCCTTGGCTTGCCAGTAGAGCTTAACTTCTATTGTATCTCCCGGGTGGGGCTGCGCGGGTTTCACGTCATAGCCGGAGAGGGTGATCTTTCCCCCAAAGTCATGGTTCACAGCGAAGGTCGGCTGCTGATGGCTTGTAGGGCGCACGACCAACGGCCCAAGTTTCAGGCTGTCTCCAACCATCTTGCCGGCGCCGTCTGTGATTGGCAGGGTCTGATACGTGTCTCTCGACGCAGACGAGTAAAGGCCGGTTAAGTACCAGTATTGGCCGGGGGGTAGGTCTGTAGGCCGGGGCAAATCTATCCAGTCCACCACCTGGTCACCTTGCCGCCACTTTTCGGAGAAGTAGAGAGGAACATCCAGGCTGTCGTAGACTGTATTGGCATTGTCTATCAGGCGAAAGAAGTAGACATAGATGGGCTTAGGAGCATCGACTGCCAGGGCAGTCCATCTAAGCCTGATGTTTACTGTGGCTTCTGATGAATCATCCAGATCGCTGCCATCGAGGCGGGCCACGCCGGCGAAGTCATAGTGGCGGCCTTCGGCCCCCAGGTCTGTGATAATCGCCCTGGCCTCCATACTGTTCATGGAAATGAAGGAGATATTGAGGCCTTCGCCGGGCACTGACAGGGTGCGCAGGACCTTCTTTGAAGATCCTGCCAGAGCCTTCGCCAGCCGAATGTCCGGATCGCCATAGACAACATACAGAGCCTGTCCCCTGGCCGGGGCAACGAAAGTATGGGTGCTGTTGACGCCGAAAACGTTGGCAACGCGGCGTTTAATTAGGCCGTAAAAAACCTGATCATGCGGATGCGGACCGATCACATAGATGCTATCGATGCCCTGCGAAGCCGTCAGTTCTTCTGCGTAGTCTACCACTTGTCGGGAATAGTCTAGGGGAAGCCCGTATTCGCTTTGGGACCAGTACTCCTGATCCACGGCAAAGAAGATCTGAGCCAGTTTCAACTGCATAGCGACCACGGCGACCAGACCGACTCCTACAGTGGCTGCAGGAAGAAAACTAATTGGCCTTGACCTCGAATAGGATAGCCTCTTGCCGATGGTCAGCAAGAAATGGATTCCCAAGGCGGAGAAGACAAAATGCATAGGATAGCCCACTATCAAATAGTAGGGATAGGCCGGCAAGGCATGTCTGACAAATAGCAGGGCCGGTAGGGCAAGAGGCACGATCATGATCAGGTAAGGCGCAGCGGTGACTGTGTCACGCCGGCGCAAGGCTCCAACCAGCCGAGCAAAGGCTACGCCCAGACCCAAAAGAAGAAGCCCCTCTTGAAGCAGGTTTAGAGTGAGAGGAAGGCCAGAAGTGGCATCATAGACGCCACCAGCTTGATTGGCAAAGGCCTGGTATCCAGCATTGCCAACGATGTGAAAGGTGAGTTGCAAACTGCCGGCATCGACCGTGGTTGGGAACTCCGAGTCTTCAACCAGGCGTTTTACAGTGTCTACACCAGGGATGACAGCGGTAGCGTAAGGACCGAGAAGTAGCACAGAGAGGGCTATTCCCGAGAAGAGCCAGCGAAGATGCAGACGTCTTGCCCCAAGAGTGAGGCCAATAAGCATGGTCGACACATGTAAAAGGGCACCCACATAGGTCTGGACCAAGATCGCAAGCCAGAGAAAAGGCAGGAAGCTGTCTTTCTTCCGTCCCCTAGCGATAAGGTTGCAGAGTGACCAGATAAGGAGAATTGTGAAAAGGGGCATCATGTCATTTCCCCAGAGGCGGCGGGAGAAGATAACTGCCCAGGGATTCACGGCGTACAACAGAGCTGTAAGGAGAGCCACGGTCCTTCCGAAGTAGGCCCGGGAGAAGCCCCATGTTACCAGCACGGCCGCAATGTTGAGGCTGGCCACTACTGCATAGGCGCCTATAGGATCGCGTGTGAAGGGAGTGGCCAGCAGGAGCAAGTAGGCCTGAAATGGTCCATTGGGTGGTCCCACAGAAGAGGGTATGCCATGGTAGAGGATTTGCGGGTTCTGAAGAAAGTCGGCGACGATGTTCCAGAGATTGATGTCGTCAGCACGCATCTGGGCGTACTCCAAATGGGCCAGGCGGAGGTAGGCGGCCAGTGCCATGATGACGGCGAGGGCAATGACCTCGCCGCGGGCCAAAGCAGGCGTCTTGCTGTCCAACCTACTATCTAACTTCGATTTGCAGTTCAAGCGTCTCTTGCTTCTTCCCGGTGCTATCGGCGAGTCGCTCGCCGGACAAGCTATTATATAGCCCTATCTCCAGTTGGTAAACACCGGCTTTCGTCTCCGGTGGCAGGTTAACCGAGTGGCGATCGAGCAGATACTCATTGTCAATCCAACTGCGTCCCGGACAACCACCCTCACAGGGTATGCCATCATGCTGTGCTCGCAATCGCCCGTTGCTGTCCAAAAGGTGTACGAAGCTTGCCAGTTCCATTTCCGGCGTCCCAACGCCGCGCCAGAGTAGCCTTACCTCTAGCTTGGTTCCGGCTGGTACGACGACCCTATTGCTTGGAGAATCGATGATATTCTCTCCTACCCTCAACTCGTAACCAACTAATCGTCCGGCTTTTGGAAACAGAAGATCGGCTTGTCTGGCCATTGGCGGGGGCTCAAATACTTGCTCGCGGCCGTGGACATCGAGTATGCCTACTTGAGTTTGATCGCTGGAGCCCAAGTAGGGCCAGCGTCCTATTGGCCATTGCCGGCCATCACTACCTTGCACGGATAGTCGCACCGTATAGCGACCGTCGGCCATTGTCGCTGGCAGATATAGCTTGTGAATTCCCGTCACAGGGTGACCGACTTCCCACGTGGCTAGTGGGTAGGATGGTTTTGCGAGAGGAATGGGCCATTGAGCGGCGATGGCGCCACGGCTGTCGACAAGGCTAGCTGTGGCGACGGGCGTGTCTACGATTCGAGAGAGAGTACGCCATTGTGTGGTTAACAGGAACGCTTCACCGGGTCTGATTTGCGTATCTTCCAGGCGGGTTTGGTCGAGGCTCAACTCTCCTCGAAAAGTTGCCTGAGAATGGTTTGCAGTCTTGCTACCGTTCGTGGTGACAGGCAAAGTGACCGTCGACAGTGGAGCTTTTGTGCCGGCAGGCACGCCATCCCTGGTGAGTACCGACAATTCCCTAAGGGTTGAGCGCTCGTAGACATGCACTTCGAGTTTGTATTGACCGGGTGGTGTGCCGACAGTGATTGGGATTTCGTGATCGTCCCGAAACAACTGTCCGGGCTGCCAAATCTTGGTGGAGTGGGAAATACCGCCTGGCACTCCATCGCCTTTCCCCCAGACGATATTGTCTTCATCGACCAGGCGTAGCGAAACCGAATAATCGGGTAAAGGGGTCGTAAGCGCTTCCCAGTACAGCGAATAGATGGCCAGCCTATCCCCCTCGGGAAGAGGTCGCTGTGCTGTCATGCCGACGAGGCGGAGCTTGTTCTCAAAATTAATGGATAGTTCTGTCTTTGGCGGCGACTCATTCGACTTTGTCGTGGGCCCGTCGTCAAAACGGTAGACTGCTAATCCCCAAAAACTGTGTTCATCAATTACGCGCATGTTATCTTTGAGGGCACCCAGCAGAGAGTTCGCATCTGCCTGACTGTAGTGAGTCAGGATTACCCAAAGACGGTGACTCTGGTCCATCTTAGCCCGTACCTCCTGGAACGTCGCGTCGCTACTTAGCCTGGTAGGAACCACGCTAAGATTGATGGTCCGAAACGGCTGGCTGGCGTAGTAGGCGTAACCGGTATTCATGCCAGGCGCGAGGAAGATAAAGCGGTCGTCCGGCAGTGAGCGGGCTTCCACGTAGGCCACGACGCCGCGCCAGTCTTCTTTGGTTGCCCAGCCGTGAAGTTGTTTTTCGATCAACGGCTGGGCGTTTATGACCAGAAATAGGAGTATGACGATTGCGGAGAGGGTGCGACTGAGCCGCGCTATGCGATCGAGGCCGAAGCTTAGCGCCAGAAAGTAGACAGGCAAAACCAGGATCATATAGCGGTCGTCGAAAACCCCTGATCGTTGAACAAACACATAGCTGATGGCTATGGGGACAACTATGAAAGCGGCGAGAATGACTGTCCTTAGCCAATCAAGAGAGGTGGATTGCCGTCGCAGAAGAGGAAGAATCCCGACCAAAGTAACCGTGCCAAATACTGCCACGAGAAGCCAGTCAGGCAGAAATGAGTATCGGCTGGTGAATTTGAAGAAAAGCTCGCTAACGATACCCGAGAGATCGATGTTGCTGTAGTAGGCGTCAATTCTGTACCCCTGGTCGGTAATTACCTCCCACTGCCAGACCGCTAGAGGCAGATACGGCAAAGTGAGGGCGGCGAAAGCGGCGACTCCCTTTGCGACAGATAGGTTGAA
>JAUSEJ010000707.1 GCA_030650265.1 Dehalococcoidia bacterium
GTAGTCCCATTCTACCTCTGGACCTTCCACGACCTGGAATCCCATGCGGGCGAAGACGCTCACGATCTCCTTGACCATGCTGGTTGTCGGATGCCATCCTCCGCGTCGAACTGAACGTCCTGGCAGGGTAACGTCGATGGCCGCCGCCCCCATCTTCCTGATCATCTCTGCCTGCTTCAAGTCCTTGTCCTTGTCAGCCAGAGCCGCCTCAAGCGCTTTCTTCACCTCGTTGGCCAGCGCTCCTGCTGCCGGTCGTTCGGCATCGGACAACCCTCCCACGCTGCGCAGCATGGTAGTGAGCGTGCCTTTCCGACCAAGATACTTTACCCGCCATTCCTCGAGTTCCCTCTCTTGACCGATGATTTCCAACTCTTGAAGCGCTCTTGACCTCAGGTCTTCCAGTTGATCTCGCATATCATCTCCCCTTAATCTCCCTGTTTTCCCTACACGAGTCTCAGCGATCAGTGGCGACCGAGCTTGTCCTGAGTATGGCCGAATCTCATTCCGCCAAACTGTAGGGGCGATCCTTCGGCGGAAGGACGCCCCTACGATAGCTTCTCAAAACTCAAAACTTGCCAAACAAAAAAGCGCAAGTCTCTTCGTCGGGGACGAAGCTACTTGCGCGATCTACTCCGCGGTACCACCCCTCTTGCCGGCCTGAACCGGCCATCTTCTTCGCCGGCGACCATTGCCATGGGTAGTTGTAGGATTACCGGCTACCCTTGTAATGGAGGGCTCATCCTCTCCGTCTTAGCCTTTGGCGCCTATTCACTTGGACTGCTGTCTAAATGCCTCGAATATCAGTATGCCGGCGGCAACTGCTGCGTTTAGGGACTCTGCGCCCGGAACCATGGGGACATTAACCGCAGTCGTTGCCACCTGTTTAGCCCCTTCGCTTATGCCACTAGCCTCGCTGCCAATGATCAAAGCCGAGGGTAAGGTCCAATCGAGTTGGTAGTAGGTCTTGCCCAAGCCCGCCGAAGCGAGAAAGACCGTTCGTCCGGCAACTAATCGCTCGATCTCCGACCAATCCCTGTCCACGAACAGGCCCAGTTGGAAATGGGCACCCATACCGGCGCGGACGGCTTTCGGACTGAATGGGTCGACTGTATCTCTTGTGGTAATAACCGCCTTTACCGCCGCTGCCGCCGCCGTCCGCAAAATGGTGCCCAGGTTCCCCGGGTCCTGCACTCTGTCCACAACCAGAGCCAATGCTCCTTCAACTCGAGCAGGCTCTTCCGGAAAGGGCACGACAGCGACAATTCCCTGCGGCGCCACCGTATCGGAGACTGACTTCAGAACACGCTCGGTAACCGGTACGGCCGCGGAGCCGACTTTGCCCAAGAGGTCAAGCCCTCTAGGAGTTCGGCTCAACGTTTCCGAATAGTAAAGCACGATCTCGAACTTTGTCCCGGCCTCTATCGCTTCTTCAAGAAGTCGGACACCCTCCACGACAAACGCCCTACCTTCGTAGCGTTTCTTTTTCGTGTATAGAGAGCGGACATACTTCACCCTCTCGTTGTCGGGGCTGGTGATCATGGAAGCAAAACCGATGCGGGTCCGATCTCTAGGCTGTGGCCTTGACCGTCTCTACCAGTTGGGCGAAGTCGCCGCTATCGCGCACGGCCATGTCGGCGAGAATCTTGCGGTCTATCTCGATCCCTGCCTTCCGTAACCCTTCCATAAAGCGACTGTAGGAGAGGCCGTGGATCCGAACTGCGGCATTAATACGCGTGACCCACAAGGCGCGGAACTCCCCCTTCTTCGCCTTTCGGTCCCTGTACGCATAGGTTAGAGACTTGAGCATGGACTCATGCGCACGTCTAAACAGAGAGTGTTTCGTACCTTTATGACCTTTGGTGAGATCCAGTACCTTTTTGTGACGCTGGTGAGCAGTCACACCTCGTTTTACGCGGGGCATCTATTCCTCCTACTTGACACCGTAAGGCAAAAGTCTCTTAAGGCTCGCTACATCGGCGGCGGCAACGGGTACCATCTCATCGAATAGACGCTTAGACCTATTCGTTTTCTTCCGTCGCAAATGGCTCTTACCGCCCTTCGTCCGCATTATTAGACCGCTGCCAGTAACGTGGAAGCGGTGCGCTGCACCTTTATGGGTCTTCAGTTTGGGCACTTAAGGTTCCTTCCCTCCTAGACTTCTCTTGCTATTTCTCTAGTATCTTCCTTCGGCTGCTCTCTGGCCGGCTTCTGGGCGGCGGGCGCCAGGATCAAGGTCATGTTTCTGCCTTCCATAGATGTCGGCTTCTCTATGATGGCCGTACTCTTGAGCTCAACCGCCACTTTATCGAGGAGATCCCTGCCAAGATGAGGATGGGCCAGATATCTACCTCTAAAAAGAACCGTGATTTTGACCTTGTCCCCTTCTTCGAGGAACTTGCGAACAGCTTTGGTCTTAAATTCAACGTCGTGCTCGTCGATGTTTGGCCTCATGCGGACCTCTTTCAAGAGCACAATCTTCTGGTTCTTGCGGGCCTCACGCTCTTTCTTCGTCTGCTCGTACTTGAACTTGCCGAAGTCCAGTATCCTGCAGACGGGCGGAACCGAGGTAGGCGCCACCTCAACCAGATCGGCGTTGCGTTCGCGCGCCATCTGAAGAGCCTGAGGCACAGGCATAACCCCCAGTTGCTCGCCAGCCTCGCCAATTACCCTAACTTCTCTGGCCCTAATCTTTTCATTAACTCGCAGGTCTCTCGCTATACTTATCACCTCATCTTAAAGACATTTACGGGATCAACCCCGCTGACTTTGAAATATAGCACACTCCCCTGGTAAAGTCAAATCGAGTTCAGATACGCCGGATACCTATTCAGCTCGGCCGATGATGAGGCGATAAGTGGTATGAGCAGGCCGGTGAGACTCGATAATCGTTCGCACAGATGACTCACTGATGGCCGCTGGCTGTCGAACCATAAGTGTGACTGTGAAGCTATGTGGGACAGAGCCATCTTCGATGATCGGGAGGATGCCAGCGTAGATTTGCAGGTGTTCTCGCAGTCCCCGACGAGTGCCACGCCAGCGATACAGTTCCGCCGCCCGGCGCACGACCTCTCGCCGCTGATTGAGTGTCCAACTATCATCCAGCGTTACGTCCACCCATCCGGCCAGCCAAGTTAAGAGCTCTTCCGGAGTCACGAGCGGATCGAAGTAGTAGTAGCCGTTATCGATAAGTCTTCTGATCGGTTCCAGTACGCTTTCGAATATGCGCAGGAAACGTCCCATGAAGGGACTGTCACGGTAGATCGAAGGCAGATACTGAAGGTAGGTGCTGACCTCGATTTCAGACATGGCATCGACCTCAGGATCTCTCGATTGGCTGGAAGGCGCCACTTCACACCCCTTTCCTATCTTCCTCGCTAGCCAGTTACGACCACGTTATGCAAGTGAGACCCCAGTAAACCGTCGGGCTGTGGCGTAACCTGTGTTATCGCTACACCACGGGCACGGGTCGTCGGATCTATCGGATATATACTCAAGTCCTGCACATATTGCACCCCGGGAATACCTTGGAGAAGCGAATACAGCTCGGAGACAAACAG
>JAUSEJ010000714.1 GCA_030650265.1 Dehalococcoidia bacterium
CCGGACTGGCATCCGTGATCGGCTGTTAATTACTAGGCGAGCAAGACAAGTACGACGAAGGAGTATATCGCGTAGGCGATGACGACTGCCAAACCGATAAACCCGACACTTGCCAGTAATTTCATCCGGCCGAATTTATAGCCCAGATAATCGCCCAGCAGCATTATTACCAGCATAAGGACGACGGCTACCAGGATATTGATGGCCTGTTTTAAATCAGGCATATATTTCTCCTCTTTGAATGAGTTGATTCTGGATCAGATTTTGTTGCGACCAGTCATGCCGCGAGAGGCTGAGCAGCTCGCTGCGTAAAGGTTCGGATTCGGTAAGTTGGTAACACCTGGCCTGGTTGTTTTCTACGACCACTTCTTTGTTGATCAGGTAGGTGAGGGCACTTCGGACATGACCGGGGTCCATGCAATCCAGGGAATTGAGGATTGCCGGTTGGTTGAATCGTGTTGAGGGGTGCCGGCCCCAAAAACGAAGAATCTCCAGCAGAGAAACACGGTCGTCGGAATATTCGTTGACTAACCGGCGTAAGTGTTCTTCGCTGGAGGTTTCGGATGTCGACATGGTCTTCGTCCCCGTCATGGTCGTAAAGAGGGAGAAGTCAGGAGCGGTAGGAATTGTGTCCCTACCGCTCCTGACGACTGGCTTTAGCGAAACGAGCTGTGCGATAGGCCGATTGAGTGGGGTTTCTGCCCGGCGAAGACCTGGCGATGACGCAAGAAGGAGGGGATGTCTAGCTCATCGCCTTTCAGGCCTTTGAGGAGTTTGGTTATCTCCTTATCCCGTGCATTTCCGCTGAGGGCCTCTCGGGTCGCAAAACCAGTAGCAATTAGGGTTAACCTAACCTCGTTGCCCATATTTGGGTCAAGGACAACGCCGAAGATAACATTAGCGTCCGGATCAACCGCGGCGCGAATAGTATCAGCCGCATGATTGACTTCGAACAGGCTAAGGTTGGTGCCGCCGCAGATGTTGAACAGAACGCCTTTGGCGCCTTCCATGGATACGTCGAGTAACGGGCTGGCCAAAGCCTGCTTGGCGGCATCGACAGCCTTGTTCTGACCGGAACCACGGCCGATGGACATCCATGCCGGTCCGGCATCTTTCATAATGGTGCGGATATCAGCGAAGTCGAGGTTGACCAAACCGGGAACGGTGACGACCTCGGCGATGGCCTGCACGCCATGATGGAGACATTCGTCAGCCATCTTGAACGCGCTGTCGACGCCCGTCTTGTTGTCGCAGAGTTCGAGAATCCTGTCGTTAGGAATGATGACCAGGGTATCTACCTTTTCGATCAGGGCCATGATGCCTTCTTCAGCGGTGTGCATACGATGGCTGCCTTCGAAGGAGAACGGCTTGGTGACGATAGCGATGGTAAGAGCTCCGCCCGACTTGGCGATTTCAGCAACTAAAGGGATGGAGCCGGTGCCGGTGCCGCCGCCCATGCCGGCGGTGACGAATACCATGTCGGCGCCGTTAAGGCACTGCTTGATCTCGTCGCGGCTTTCCTCGGCAGCTTTGCGGCCCATGGTGTGATCGCCGCCGGCGCCGAGACCTCGGGTGATTCTCTCACCGAGTTGGATGCGTACCGCAGCTTCGGTGATCGCCAGGGCCTGGGCATCGGTATTCATGGCGATGA
>JAUSEJ010000716.1 GCA_030650265.1 Dehalococcoidia bacterium
ATCAACCAGAAGGAAGGCCACAAGGGAAGAGCGATCAAGAAGGCTTGCATGATGGCAAGCGCGGCGAAAGACCCTATGGCGACGCGCCTCACATTATACTTGTCAATGAGAAAGCCCCATAAGGGCTTGAGGCAAGTCATGGCAATTGCGTAGCCACTGAAGATCGCGGCAGCGGCGGCGGACGAAATGGGCAGATCAGTTAGAAAGGGGAAGAAGTGGATGCCCATCGCACCGCCGCCCATACCGGATAGGCCAAACGCGAGGATGGTAAGCCAAAGGGCAGATGTACGCATGGCCTCCCGGCGGGTCCATATCACCTCTGCCTGGGGGACAGGGGACAGGGGACAGGGGACAGGGGCCCGACCCCTGTCCCCCGACGGTGCGTCGCCGTCCGGTAGCAGGCCGATGTCCTCGGGGCGTCTCTTCATGTATAGAGCGGCCAGTGGGATGACAACAATCCAAATGACGACACCCAGGACCATCCAGGCCGCTCGCCAGCCATAGGTTAAAATTATATAGGTGGCGTTTGGGGTGAGCACGGCGCCCCCGAGGGAAACGCCCATTAGTGACATGGACATTGCCTTTCCTCGCCCTCTTATGAACCAATTGGAGATGGCCACGCTAATGACGAGGGGCCCGGCACAGACAATGCCGATGGTAATGACAACTCCCCTGAGGAGATAGAAGTCCCAGAGGTTCTGGACGAGACCGAGCGCGATGTAAGCGCCCCCCGAGATGATGGCGCCAAAGATCATTAGTCCCCGACCGCCTCGCTTATCGATGATCGGGCCGACAATCGGGGCAACTAGGCCTTCCACTACCGTGCCGAAGGAGAGGACGCCAGAGATGGCAGCCCGGGACCAGCCCAGATCGGCGCTCATTGGCTTGACAAATAGGCTGAGACCGTAGAATCTGAGGCTAACGAGCACGAACTCGGTGGCGAAGCCAACCG
Source organism: Dehalococcoidia bacterium (assembly GCA_030650265.1). The sequence goes on from JAUSEJ010000716.1 coordinate 953, forward strand.
CGACTATCACCCACCCGTAGTAGAACCGCTCCCGGAGAATGGATCTGATCAGAGCGGCCAACTATCTACCCTCACCACTTTGATCCCCCTTGCTAACGCGATATGCGCCGCGGACGAGGCCCCGGCGAAATGCAGGGTGAAATCGTCTTGCTGGAATAATAGCACAAAACGACCATCGAGGCACTGCGATTCTAACACAAATTGCGCCCGGCCCGTGTCGCAAGAATTGCGTAACATATATGCGTAATCTTCCGCCGGACTTGGCGCTTGTGGGTGACAGGCGCTTGTGGGTGATTGACACCACGTTTTCCGTGTGCTAATCTGCAATCTACGAAG
>JAUSEJ010000803.1 GCA_030650265.1 Dehalococcoidia bacterium
CAACAGGGAACGGTTGTCGTGAGGAGATTTACGATGCAGCGGAACAAATGCTGGCGGAGGGAGTGGGATTCGAACCCACGTACCAGCTCACACCGGTAAACCGCTTAGCAGGCGGCCGCACTAGGCCTCTATGCGATCCCTCCGCAGCTAGCTCTCGAACGCGGAGGAGGTGGGATTCGAACCCCCGGTCCCCGAAGGGACCCCGGTTTTCAAGACCGCCTCCATCAACCGCTCGGACACCCCTCCATGTGGAGCAAATTCAGTATACCAACGGAGGCGAAAGCTGTCAAAGCCCGGAAGCCCGGTTTGGACGTTTTCCCAAGCCCCTTTTGCGCTTGACGCTTGGAATCAAGTCACCTATAATTCATACGTGCGCCAGCCGAAGTGGCGGAATGGTAGACGCGGCAGTCTCAAAAACTGTTGGGGGGCAACTCCCGTGTGGGTCCGAATCCCACCTTCGGCACCATGAGTGGGGGCGCCGGGCGCCGGGAAACGCAAAGGAAGCACAAGGGAGGGGGACAGCGGATGGCAGCAGTATACCCGGTCAAGATATCGGTAGTCTCGCAGCAAGGCAAGTGCGAGGCATGCCATAAGGTCGGCGATTCCTGGACCGTCGAGGCCAGCGTGACGCCAGGCGGCATCTGCCTGGGAGCTTTCAATGCGATCGCTCCCAACCTCCGGGTCATGCGCTTCGGTGGGGAATACCCCTGGGAGGCTGACAAGGATGCCACCACCCTGGCCTGCCCGGACGCCCTGAACCCGGTGGTCTTCGAGGTCCGGAGGCTGCGCCAGCCGTAACAGAACAACCCTTTGCCGAGTAGTGTAGCGGTAGCACAGAGGACTTTGGATCCTTTGACCCAGGTTCGAACCCTGGCTCGGCAGCCAGAATACATCGGTCCCCGGTAGCTCAACGGTAGAGCGGGCGGCTGTTAACCGCTAGGTTGTAGGTTCGAGTCCTGCCCGGGGAGCCAAACTACACCGATCCCCGAACCCCTCCAATCGTCGTAGCGCAGGTAGCATGCAGATTCTGCTGCTTCATGGGATGCAGGAAAAGCCTTGCTCGCCAAAGTGCGGGTCGAACACGAAGGCCGTCTCCAGGCCCAGACGGCGCATCACCTCGAAGCTGGTACAGTCTACCAGGCTCAGCTGTCGGCGACCCGCCGTGAGCAAAGCGGCCATGGCGAGCCGGTGAATAGGTTCGTCTATCCAGTGCACCTCGAGAACAGGCACGAAACGAATATGGAAATCACGGAGGGCTTCAAGCCCTAATTGCCTGGTTAACACGGCAATCGTCTCGACCAGCACGTAGTTCGATGTGCAAAGCATCTCCCCTTGTTCCCCTAGCACTTGCCATGCGCCGGAAGCAGCGTCGTGATTCACGTCTTTCGCGTTGATCAATGCGCAAAAAGCAGAGGTGTCAATGAAGACGGGCATTAGAGATAGTCCTCTGCGAGGTACTTGTCATGGTTTACGGAGATGTCCGTCTTGTCGGAGTGATAGCGCCCTATGACAGCAGTGGCCCGGCGCCATTTCTCCTTACGCTCGGTCTCCTTGATAGTCCGCTCTACGGACTCCCGTATCAGCTCCGCCATGGAAATGCCCCTCTGGGCCGCGATTTCCTTCAGCGCTTTGGCCTGTTCGTCCGTCAGTTGCATTTGCGTCCGCACCATCTCTCGTCACCCGCAATACATCATAGATGCTTTATCCCAACATCATGATAACATATCTGAGCCCGCGATCAAAAGAGGCCCTCCATAACGCGGTTACCGGAAAACTGAAAGCCCTGTCGCCGGCGCCTCTCGTCTATGCCAGGGCCGCATACTAAGCGGAAACGCATTTTGTGTAACTCACTCGTTAGGCCTGACTTCTAGCTTCGAATCCACCACCCTTCGCTTACCCTGAGAGACCATGTGTGGTAGAGTTTCATTGGCAAATGATTTAATGGCCCAATGACGGAGGGAAGTTGGTGGGTACTCTAACGAAGTTAACCAGTGGGGGACAGATCACTCTCCCGAAGGAAATCAGGACAAAGACCAACATGAAGCCAGGGGATTTCGTTGAGGTCAGACTAATGGCGCGCTTTCAGTCCTATTCCGGCGGTCCGCTTCGCCCATACTTGGCGTTCCTCGGCTCGGGTGGGCTTGGTCAGGCTTGACAGAAGGAGCAACCCAATGCTAGAGTTGTGTTGATGATCCCGAGCTTCGACGCCTCTTCCGGGAATCTGCCTACCGGGGTTCACGCGGCTACATGGGATGAGTTCGCAACACGTTACGGCTATAACCCGCAGCGGAGGGCTCTGCTGGCCGGTCTCAGGCAGGCCCTGGTTGCGCTCCGGGCTGCCGGGTGTCGAAGAGTGTATGTCGATGGAAGCTTTGTGACTGCCAGGGAACTGCCAGCCGACTTTGACGGCTGCTGGGAGGCGACCGGCGTCGACCCGCGAAGACTGGACCGGGTGCTGCTGGACTTCCGAAACCGCCGCGCGGCTCAGAAGGCAAAGTACGGCGGCGAGCTCTTCCCCGCGGATTTGGAGGCTGACCCTCACGGCAGGAGGTTCTTTGAGTTCTTTCAGACCGACAGGGATACCGGTGAGCCAAAGGGGATCGTGGCGCTGGACCTGGGAGGATTGCAGTGATCACTACCGAGCGACAATATCGCATCACTAAGGCTGAGGCCAGGCGTTTCGAGGAGGCCCTGCTCAGCGCGACGGGGACGGAAAGCCTACGAATCGAACCACGCATCCACCAGGCGATGCGGGAGGGCATGGAAAGCCAATTGCAGGAGTTGCGCGAACAGATCGGTGAATACGAGGCCCTTCGTAGCGGCCAGGTAACCGTATTGGAGCTGGACTCCCTTAAGGACCTACCCGAGGCCCTTATTCGTGCTCGGATCGCCTCCGGCTTGACGCAAAAGGAGCTGGCAGCACGGTTGGGACTGAAGGAGCAACAGATTCAACGATACGAAGCAACGCGCTATGCCGGCGTCAGCCTCGACCGAATTGACGAAGTAGCCACCGCGCTTGGCGTGACGATCAAAGAGCGGGTGCTTCTGCCCTCCTCAAGGGGAGAGGATCAAATGGGCCGGCCCCAGGCGCCGTAAGAGGCGAGGCTGGTGACCAGAGAATACCGATACATGATAATCTTGCACCCTGATCCGGAAGACGGAGGCTACACCGTTGCAATACCTTCCTTAGCGGGCATTGCAACGCAAGTTTGTGGATGGCGCAAACCGGAACTTCCTCTTTCTTTGGCGCCTCTGGCTGGCTCTTGGAGGGTGCCTGTAGCACCCCTAGCGTCGCTCTCGCCCAATCCAGGCCCACTCTGACTGCGTTAGGGTCGTTGCTCTTGGCGCTCACAGTTGGCGCTCCAATTCCCCTCATGGTCGCCTCATAGACTGTGTTAGCCACATGTTCGTTCACGTCCTTTCTGTTTGCTTCCTTTCTAAAATAGGAATTGGGGAAGCAGGCTTTGGCCCTGCTTCCCTTAGTGGCTTTCTTAAAGCGGGGTGAAAGTCTGCAAGGGCGAGTCCACACGCAAGTCGTGGACGAGTTCATCTTGACCATTGCAAACTGGGGGGCAAGACCCCTTCAAGGAGGCGGAGGCGGGGGGGAAACGGTCCAGCCAAAAGCGTGACCCGGCGAACTGAGCCCCAGGGCGGTTGAGACCGAAGCGGCGACTAGAAATGAAACACTGAGGTCCACGTTTGATCGCCGGCATAGTCAAACTTATGTTCGGCATGGTATGATTACGGAACAAACGCGCAAATATGCTGACCGCTGCCAAATGCATGATCGAAAGATTGGCTGTTCGTGGTCAACATGTGCGTATCACAGGTGTGTAACGCAATTGAGCGTAACGGGCAAGAAGATCCTTAAGTCGGGCATAACCGGTGAGCAGGGCGTTAACCTGATCCAGAGAGTTATCCTTGACATGGGTTTCCTGTGGCACCCCACGGGCAGCGTAGAGGCAGGGATCGATGGTTTCATCGAACTGCGTGATCCCACCACCGAATTTGCCCTGAATGCTTTCGTCTCGGTCCAGAGCAAGGCGACTGCCGGGTCATTCCAGGCCGAGACCGACCTCGGGTTTGATTACTCCTGTGACGATCGAGACCTGCAATACTGGCTCCAAGGCAATGCTCCAGTCATCCTTGTCGTATCACGCCCATCAACCAACGAGGCATACTGGGCCCCTATCAAAGAGTACTTTAAGGATCTGGATAAGCGTCTTACACGCAAGATTCACTTTGATAAGCGGGTGAATCGCTTTGACCACAACTGTGCGGCGGCTTTGGCAAGCTTAGCCGTTTCAAGAGATGCTGGGATACACTTGGCCCCGAGACCAAAGTTCGAACGACTGTATTCGAATTTGATCAGGGTGGTTCATTTCTCAGAGTCTATCCACATCGCAGAGACGGAATATCGAAAGCCTGAACACCTGTGGGGGGAACTCAGACGTCTTGGTGGAAATGTCAGTGGCGCTTGGATACTTAAGTCGAGGCAGATCGTAGCCTTTGACGACTTGCGAGAGTATCCCTGGAGCCACGTTTGTGATGCAGGCTCGGTGGATGACTTTGAAACTAAGGAGTGGGCTGATTCCCCCGACCCTGAGAAGCACAACGATTTTCTGCAGCTTCTCAACCGGTGTCTGCGTGAAAAGGCTTGGTCACTATGGCTGAGGTATGACCAGGTCCATGACTGCTACTTCTTTAAGGCAACCGCGGACTTGTCTCCGCGGAAGATTAGGTACCGCAGCCTCATGAATGAGGCTGAACGCACAGTATTTCAGGGCTATCCCAGCAAAGTAAATCCAGACAAGATGGCTTTCTACCGCCACTCGGCATTCCAGGGCCACTTCTTGAAATACGATAGTCAGTGGTACCTGGAGGTTACCCCGACCTATCACTTCACGTGGAACGGCGAACGCCCACACCTGGACTACGGGGAGAAATTGAAAGGAATCAAGAGGCTCGAAAAGAATCCTGCCGTGGTTGGTCAGCTGGTCATGTGGGCTGAATACCTCAGCCGGCCGCCCGATATGTTCACACGAGACTACCCCTTCCTCCGGTTTGGTGATATTGAAACATTCGAGACGGATAGCGGGATCGAAGACCGGGCTTGGTTGGGGCAGGAAGAGAAAGCAGAGGCAGACGCTATCGAGGCATCACTCGGTCAACTGCCGCTCTTCGGTCCATGAAACTCGATCACCTTCCTGAACCAGAGCTGCAGTTCGGTGCAGGCAAGCACCCCGACATCCGGTTCGGGCTGCTCAACTATGGTCCACACGACCTTTCTAGCTCGCTAGCGCCGAAGACAATCCGACTCGGCCTAGTTGGAACGCCAGAGACTATTGAAGGTGTCCAGTCCTGGCTTGACCGTTGTCGGAAAGGAGTACAAGGAAAACCGACGAGACAACCGAATTTGTTCCCAAGATTTCCAGGCTTTGGTCTGGAGTCAGTCTTTCGTACAGAGTTTGCCGTGGAGTCGCGCCTTCAGCGCCAGATTCCAGAACGAGCCTTTTGTAGCCTGGCCAAGAACCCAAAGGTTTCTTTCGTTGTAGAAGAAGCGTCCCAGATATTCCTAGACGAGATCTGCCACCTTACAGAGAACACACCCGCGGACGTTATCTTGTGTGCACTGCCAATGAGTCTCCTAGACGCCATGGAGCGAACTCGACCAGATAAATCTGTAGATGACGAGCCCGTGTACGACGACTCAAGCAACGAAATAACAACAAGTCTCGACTTTCACCATTTGCTTAAGGCGAGAGCGATGGATCTGGGCAAGCCAATCCAACTCGTTCTGCCGATGACCTACGACGAATCGAAGCGGCGCCACCAGAAGGCAAAGCCTAACCAGTTGCGAACTTTACAGGACGAAGCCACGCGCGCATGGAGCATACATGTGGCACTTTATTACAAGGCTGGAGGCACCCCTTGGAGGCTAGCGCGAGATCCGAGTCAACTAACGGCATGTTACGTCGGTATTTCCTTCTTCAAGACTCTAGATGAGTCCAAGTTAATGACAAGTGTAGCGCAGGTATTCAACGAGCGCGGTAACGGCATTATAGTGCGTGGCGGTCCGGCCCTGATTTCCAGGGAAGACAGACAGCCCCATCTTCAGTCGTCAGACGCCTTCCAGCTTCTTGACAAGGCACTTAAGACATACAGGGCCGAGCATGGGACACTCCCAGCGCGAGTCGTTTTGCACAAAACCTCGCGATACAATAGGGATGAACTCGACGGCTTCGAGGACGTTATCAGCCAGCACCACTTAAGTTCAAGTGACATCTTGAGCGTAAGTAACTCTTCAACTCGACTTTTTCGCGGAGGCGCATATCCACCGCTACGAGGCATGCTGCTCAGCCTTGACGACGAATCCCATGTGCTTGTACACAAGGGGAAGCGTCGATTTTTTTGCCACTTACCCAGGCCTGTACGTACCCCGACCTCTCGGGTTCCGATGCGAAAGCACCGATCAGACGCCGAGGTTCCTTGCCCAGGAGATGCTGGCATTGACCAAGATGAATTGGAACAACACTCAGTTTGATGGCTCTGCACCTATTACCATTCGAGCCGCCAGACAAGTGAGCAACATTCTTAAGTATTTAGGCGAAAACGAGCGGATCGAGCCCCGCTACAGTTTCTATATGTGATTGACCAGCGTCTCGTCAATCCTGGCGCCTGACAGTTGGTAGCGGGAGGCCGATACAGAGATAATCGTCCTCAGTTCAGTTGGTGTCCTCCGCTGATTCACTGTATAATATGCGTCATACGTTTGTCGCCGCTGTAAGCTTGCTAATCGGAACCTACCGCTTTCGGCAAGCACGATCGTTGAGGTGTCGGTGGACGGGACAAGACTCAATCTGAGCCAGGACTAAGGCTATGTTGCCCCATGAATACCTGTGGAACCTCGCTAGAACCTCCAAGTAGCCGCCGAATGTATCGCTGTCCTGGATTTCACCGACAGCCTGCTCAACCTTGTTCAGGACATCCAGTTTGTTTGGTGAACTGGAGGGTTTATCAGGAGGTGGGGAGCTACCGCGGTAGCAGTGAGATTGTTCCGGTATAGGCATAGACAGACCCGCACACAAAAAAGCATTGCTGCGGATACTCGTAAAGTTTAGTACAAACGCCAGAAGCGTTTCAACTGGTTATTCCTTCCTGGTGCCTATTTTCAAACGACAGCCCTATGCTGTATAATACAGAACGAGAGCGAAGTTCCGGAGCGTATTCGAATGGGCCAAGGGCGCGATTCTAGGTTTTGGCTACAGTTAATCGGTCTCATTGTCGCAATCCTTGTCCTCTTTGTCGGGAATAATCTATTCGAAGCGTTCACCGGCAAGTCCATTGGCGATATTCTTCAAACGAGGCCCTCGCCTAGTACGACGGCAGTAGGCAGTCCTACGGTCGTTCGAACAGCGGACATGGCGTCGAATGCCGAGGAGAAATCAAGGCCGGTGGGGTCAACGTTCACGGCAACTCCTCTACCTTCACCAAGCCCCCCAGTACAAAGCCCCACGATCAACCCCATGCCATTAATGAGTCCAACCGCCGTAGCAAGGAGCACAACCCCACCCGAAAATCCAAAACCGTTAGCTACCGTAATACCAACTGCAGCGTCCACCCCTGCTTTTGGCCCTATCTCGGGCGAATTCCCGCCAGGGGCGGCACCCATACCCTCTGGTGGCGCCCCTGTTCCCTCAAAATACGCAGGGGTTAGCTTGAAGAACTTTGACACAAGTGCTTGTCTTTCCAATCCCTACGATGGTTCCCAGCGATTATGGAACGTCGGTTTCTTTTTTGGCATGGACAAGAACAACTCTAGCTATCGAATATACATCGACTCAGTACCACGCCAGTGGAATCTCCAGTACGGGCCGAACTCAGGTACCTCATTAACAGACGTTTCGTCGGGGGTGGTAGCGAATCTTGATCGCTCTGCTATCGGCCGTAATTGCCTGTCACTCAGACTCAAGGGCGATAATGGAACCCTGACGGTAAATGGTGGTATGCCGATGAGCTTCACTATTCCTGTCAACCAGAAGGGCAATATTGGTCTGGGGACAGCTTTCACGCCGCAGAGCGCCCGCCTCGGTGCAACCACTTACTATACGGACTTCGTCGTCTACGAACTTCCATAGCAGCGTAGGCCCAGCGCAATCCTGATCTGAATAAGCACTCAAGAGGCAAATTGCCAAACATCCGCTTGCCGGTTCAGGAATCGCACCTTGCACGGGTGGGTGGGTAGCCTCCGCCTCCTTCCTCAGAAGACCGAGCGCTCCTTTTAGGGAGCGCTCGGTCGTGCCTCTTGACCATGGAGATAGCCTGTTGGGACACGGCATTCAGTAGCACCAACGCAGGAACTGCGAATGGCTCGTTGCTGTAAGGGTTAATAATAGAGGTGTATAACGGCTGGTTAGACTCCTGCCCGGGTAGCCAGTTAATTCAAAAGATAGAACCCTCTCGTAGGTGGTTCTGCCTTTCTTGTGTCTTTTGGGGATGGTGTAGTCGATGACGACGCAGGGCAAGTATCGTCTGGCCTATCTGTTCAAAAAGCTGTCGGCGGAGGGGTCAGATAGGACGTGAAACTGCCCAATGCTGACAAAGCCCGGGTGGACAATACAAAGGTAACAGACTACCCGCTCTCCCCGTCCCATCCTGATGGACGCAACAAGGCGGTCTTCTTCATGGCTTTCGGGTTTACAATCGAAAACCCGGAGGTCCTGAGACAAGCGCTTCAGAAGCACGGGGCCACGCAGAGCGTGACCGGGATTGCAGAATCTGGCTTCGGAAAGCGGTATACTGTATAGGGGACGCTGGAGACACCGGACAGGCGCAACCCAACCGTCAGGACAGTCTGGATAGTCGCCCGTAAGAGGGACGCGCCCAGGCTAATAACAGCGTACCCGGCTTAGGAGGTACCGTGCTCAAGGAGCATGATCGCGTTATACTGACCACCGACCTATCAGCAGAAAGGCTCAGGTCTCACGACGTCGGCACCATCGTCCACGTCCACCAGCAAGGGGAGGCATTTGAAGTGGAGTTCCTGGCGCTGGACGGGCACATGGTCGCAGTCGCCACCGTCACGGCTTCCCAGCTCCGCCCCGTGTCCACCAGGGACATTACCCACGCACGGGCCATAGAACTTCCAGCCTGAGGCGTCGGCTCTTGCCCCTGCTTCCCGGCTAACTACCTGGCATTGTTACCGAAGGGGAGACCATTGAGGAAGCAATCTCCATGGCCAAAGAAGCCATCGCCCTGCACATCGAAGGACTCACGGCGCACGGTTTGGCGGTACCCGAAGAAGATACCAACGCTCAGGCGCTCATCGTTGCCGTGGCGGCGTAGACGCAAAGCCGCTGCCTGGCGCGTGCCGACATCAATTAGCATCCGGCAGGCGGGAAACTAGTCGACCCCTCTATCCGCAGGACGAGGACTCCGGTTAAGAAACGGGGTGAAAGTATGCCAACGAAGATTGTCATTGTGGGAGGCGTGGCTGCGGGAGCTAGCGCTGCTACCAAGGCGCGGAGAACCGATGAATCCGCTGACATTGTCGTTTTTGAGCGAGGTCCATACGTTTCGTTCGCCAACTGCGGGATTCCATATTACCTTGGCGGCTCCATTCAGAAGGTGAACAGTCTCCTGGTTGTGTCGCCTCAGCTGCTGAGGAAGCGATTTCGTCTGGACCTTAGACCTAATCATGAGGTGACGGGGCTTGACGCAGCAGGGAAGCAGATCGAGGTGCGCGATGAAAGCGCCGGATCGTCTTACGCGGAGCGGTACGACAAGCTCATCCTCGCTACTGGCGGAAGTCCCTTGAGACCGCCCATACCAGGTATCGACATGCCTGGCGTGTTTACCCTGACCACAATTCCAGAGGTCGAAGCGATCAAGTCTATGCTGCCGAGAGAAAGATCGAAGAGGCCGTGGTCGTCGGGGCAGGTTTCATCGGCATCGAGACGGTCGAGGCGCTGACGGCGCTGGGATTACGCGTGCATCTGGTGGAGATGCTTCCGCAGGTGTTACCGCCCTTCGACCCCGAATTGGCTGCGATCGTCGCCGCACACCTGGCAGCTAAGGGTGTACAGCTCCATCTGGGCGCACAGGTCACCCGCTTCTCTGGTGAAAACGCCCTCAATGCCGTGATGTTGGCAGATCGCGGTGAGATCCGGGCCGAACTCGCTATCGTGGCGATTGGCGTCACGCCAAACTTGCAGTTGGCCAAGCTGGCGGGACTAGACTTTGGGGCCACCGGCGGCATTATTGTAGATGAGCGAATGCTGAGCAGCAATCCCCACATATATGCCTGCGGGGATATCGTCGAATCTACCAACCTGATAACAGGCCAAAAGGTCCGCGTTCCACTGGCTGGACCAGCTAACAAGCAGGGGCGCGTGGCCGGAGCCAACGCCGCCGGCGCAAACATGCGCTTCAAGGGCGTCATTGGCACGCTTATCGTCAGGGCGATCGACAAGACCGCAGCTAAGGCCGGTCTTTCCGAGCGCGAGGCGCGCGCACTGGGAATGGATTGTTTCGTTTCCTTCACCCACGGGGCGAGCCACGCCACGTACTTTCCAGGCGCCGAGCCGATGGACATGAAGATCGTGGTCGAGAGCTCGACGGGGCGAGTTGTCGGCGCCCAGATAGTTGGCGGCGATGGGGTGGACAAGCGCATCGACGTCCTCGCCACTGCGATGTATGCGGGGCTCGATGTAGAGGACCTTGAAAACCTGGATCTGGCGTACGCGCCCCCGTACTCTTCTGCCCGGGATCCATCTAACACCGCTGGTTTCGTGGCGGCCAACATTCACCGTGGCGAGCTGAAAGCGATAGCACCGGCGGAGCTGAACAAGATCTTGGCTGATGGCGGAGACATACAGCTCATAGACGTGCGCACGCCCACGGAGCACGCCAACGGGACAATAGGCAATGCAGTCCACGTGCCCGTTGACGAACTACGCAATCTCATTGGTGGGCTGGATCCAATGCGGCGTACAATTGTGTTTTGTGCCGCTGGCTATCGCTCGTATTTGGCGTGCAGAATTCTCCTCGCTAACGGTTTTCGCGACGTCACCAACCTTAGTGGCGGATATGAGTCTTGGAAGTATGCGTAGCGATAGGGAGTGGGGTCAAAAGGTAGTCAGGGAAGGGAGGACTCCGTATGCCATGAAAGCTGGCAGCAATGCAAGAGCGGCCGTGTTGACAGTTCCCGCTATTGTTAGCTTGCATGGGAATATTGGCCAACGCTTTGTATTCGTGCTGTATTCGTTCATCTCGCGAAAGCAGTTGATGGGGGACGAGACCAATCCATCGCCTCAACCCACAGTGTCCCCATATCGCGGAGTAGGGCAATTGCCCTTTCGACGTCCAAGACTTGGGTAGGTCTCTCTAACTCGGCAAGTCGGCGCCGGATAGCGGGGGCCTCCCGATTTTAGTCCCTCCTCAACCTCTCCAAGGGTGAAGAGTCGTTGCCAGCGTTCCATCTCGCTCCACAAACTGGTAGTGATGGTCGTCAACTTCGTCGATAAACAAGTTACGATCAGACCCCGGAGTTCGACGGTCGATTCCTGCGACGAGGGCCAAGAATGCGCAGCAGCCCCGGCATCAAACTGGCAGATGGTATAATCATCTAGGTGCAGAATAATGTTGCTACAAAAGCGTTGTGGGCGATAGCTATCGACGTTTCAGGTAGCGCAGATTGGGAGGAGTTGTGAGCATGAGAACACTGAAGGCAGCCTTGAAGGTCATTGGGATTGGCATGGTGATGGCTGCGGTCGTGCAAGAACTGAGGAAAGAGCCGGCTGAGCGCACATGGCGCGGCAGGCTTACTTGTTCCATACCATACGACTTCACTACCCCCAGTGTTGAACGGATAAGAGAGGCCTATTGGAACACCCAGGATGACCATATTATCACGGACAAGG
>JAUSEJ010000739.1 GCA_030650265.1 Dehalococcoidia bacterium
TCGCCAGCTACAGCCAGCCTCTCTTCATCATCACTTCGGCAATCTGGATCGCATTGAGGGCCGCTCCTTTGCGAACATTATCTGCCACAATCCACATGGCGATGCCATGCGGATGGGAAAGATCCTCGCGGATCCGGCCAACAAACACATCATCCTGCCCGGCCACTGACCAGGGTTGAGGGTAGAGACTCACCTCAGGATCGTCTAGCACCTTCACGCCGGGGGAAGCGGCGAGAATGGTGCGAACATCATCCGGGCTGATCCGGCGGGTGAATTCCACATGGACCGCCTCGGCGTGGCCGATATAGACCGGGACCCGCACACAGGTGGCGCTAATGGCGATGTCCGGCGCGTGCATGATCTTGCGGGTCTCCTGCATCATTTTCCATTCCTCCTTCGAGTAGCCGTTATCCATGAATACGTCAATCTCAGGAAGCAGGTTAAAGGCAATCTGATGAGGGTATACGTGCGGCATGGCGGGCTTTCCCTCTAGGACCAGCTTAGATTGAACGCTTAACTCCTCGACGGCTGGCGCGCCGGTGCCCGACACCGATTGGTAGGTATCGACGACGATGCGCTTAATCGGATTCACCCTATGGAGAGGGTTAAGGGCCGCAACCATCTGGATGGTGGAACAATTGGGATTAGCAATGATCCCCTTGTGATCTTTGGCGTCGTCGGGGTTGACCTCAGGGACAACCAAAGGAACGTTGGGATCCATGCGAAATGCCGCGCTGTTGTCGATCACAAGGGCACCGGCCCTGACGGCGATGGGCGCAAAATGGTGGCTGATATCCGTTCCTGCCGAAAAGAGGGCCAATTCGATATTCTTGAACGACTGGGGCACGGTCTCAAGGACTTCGATCTGCTCGTGCCTAACAAACAGTTTTCTTCCGGCTGACCGGTCTGAAGCAAGTAGACGCACCGACTTGATGGGAAACTGGCGTTGCTCGAGGATCTTGATGAATTCCTGACCGACCATGCCTGTAGCGCCAACAATTGCAACGTTGTAGCTTCTCATAGTTCTCCTCTACAGTAGAGTGGTTGTAAATTCGGCGACAAGCTACCCCAGGCCGAGCAAGGCATCCAATCCGTGCACGATCCCCTTGAGCTTAGTTACCTCCCTGATCGCAAGAAGAACGCCAGGCATAAAGGACTCCCGGCTAATGGTATCGTGGCGAACGGTCAGGGTTTGCCCAAGGCTACCAAAGATGACTTCCTGGGAGGCTACCAGTCCAGGAAGTCTGACGCTGTGAATGGTCACGCCATCCCATTCGCCACCACGAGTCCCGTCCAGGGTAGTCTTAGTCGTTTGGTTGCGCATGAAAGACTGCGAGCGAGCCTGCACCATCGCTCTCGCCGTGGCAAGGGCTGTACCGGAAGGGGCATCAACTTTTTGTTCGTGGTGCATCTCGATTATCTCGGCATAATCGAAGAATCTAGAGGCCAGTTTGCTCAAGTGAATCATGAGAATGGCGCCAAGGGCGAAGTTGGACGCCACAATAGCGCCCACTTGATTGCTGGAACAAAGGTGCTCGATCTGGCAGACATCTGCCTCGCTCAATCCTGTGCTGCCGGTAACACAGGCGATACCACGCTTCAGGGCAGCCGGCAGATAGGTCATTGCTCCTTCGGCGTTGGTGAAATCCACAAGGACCTGCGGCGCGCAGCGCGTGAGTAGGCCCTCCAAAGTTGATGCGACAGGGATACTGGCCAAGGCGACTTGCGTCGGCTCTCCAGTAAAACCATCAGCGTACACGCTATCTACTGCCCCGACCAGCTCGAGTAGGGGGTCGCTTTGTATAGCCTTGACGACTTCCTGCCCCATCTTGCCAGAAGCCCCGGTCACCACTACCCCTATTTTGTCCATGCTTTACCTCGGGCGTCTGTCCGGACCCCGACGCTCACCGCCGAAAGCCAGGACCCTGGTTAGGACCACGAGAATCAGGCCTATCCGGTGGTCGCCTCATAGGCTCGCCCTCCGGCCCCGGCCCCCGGCCTTCACGCTGCCGCCCTGCCTCTCCTTCGAGCACCGCTCTCCGGGAGAGGTTAATACGTCCCATCCTGTCGATCTCAGTCACCAGGACCATTATCTCGTCGCCAACCTTGACCACATCTTCGACGCTGGGGACACGGTAATCGGCCAGCTCGCTGATGTGAACCAGCCCTTCCTTGCCGGGAAGGATCTCCACGAAGGCGCCGAAAGGCATGATCCGGGTGACCTTCCCGTTGTAGATCCCGCCGATCTCGACCTCCTTGGTCAGGCCCTCGATGATCTTGATGGCCTTATCGGCCGCCTCTCCGCTGGTCGAGCCGATGATCACCGTCCCGTTGTCCTGGATGTCGATGCTGACCTTGGTCTCCTCGATGATCGAGCGGATCA
>JAUSEJ010000741.1 GCA_030650265.1 Dehalococcoidia bacterium
TCAGGGTCACGTCGTGGTCGTAGGACTGGTAGCTTCCTCCGGCAGGCGCCCATTCGCTCGCCTTGTCGAGGTCATCGGTGTCGGCCACGCCACGATTGATCACCTCCCACTTGATGATGATCTCACGGGGAATAGTCGGGTATTGCTTCTGTAACTCGTCGATTCGGCTCATTGCCCTGGCTCCTTATAGCGTTAGTTGTCACGAGTGAGACTATCTTAACAGGAGCGGAGCCTGTCTACATCAGAGAATACTACTCAATGACTACCTAATCTATCACTCAAGCCAAACGGGGCCGGCTTCGATTACAAATCGGGCGAGGGCGGTTCGGGAGTTGATGCCGAGGCGGGTATAGAGGCGATCGAGGTGATTGTCGACGGTGCGAGGGCTGAGGACTAAACGCCTGGCGATGGCGCGAGTCGTCAGACCCTCTGTCACTAGCCGCGCTATCTCGATCTCGCGCTCGCTGACGGGGACGCCACCGAGACGCAACTGGTGCGTGCCGATGACGGAAACGCCTAAACCTCGAAGTAGCTGGCGGGCGCGTTGGACATAACGTTGGGCAGCCAATCGATCGAAGGTTGCCAGACTCCTCTGCGCCGAGGCGGCAGCCAGTTCCCGTTCGTCGGCCGTGCCGTGCCGGGCGGTAAACGCCAGTGCCAACAGAGATTTCGCAGCCGCGAACGGCATCTCCAATCGGGTGAACAGCTCGGCCGACTGTCCCAAAGAAGCGATCGCTGACCCTTTCTCACCCAAAGCCTGTTGGGCGAGACCTTCAGACCTGGATGCCAGGGCCATGAGGTACTCGCTGTCCGGTGGCCCCAACCCTCTAATAATGCGAGTGATATCCAGAGCGCTCTTGGGCTGTTCAGCCACTACAAGCGCTTCGGCCAGCAATGTCAATCCCAGAGGCAGATATTGCGGCATTAGACCGACGATTCCCGGACCGGCTGAGGCCGAAGGAGCGAAACCTTTGGCAATGCCCAGGGCACGCTCAAATTGCTCTCTTTCCAGGGCGAGAGTTGCTTCGGCCAATTGGACGAGCCCGAGGATATACCGGTCCACCGGCAGCCCCGCACCGCAGGCCATACTCGCTTCGGAAAGGCAGTTTGCGGCCTCGGAGAACTCCCCCTGCATGGTCAAAGTCATGGCCCGACCGGCCAGAGCAAAGGCCAAGTCGCGGGAATCTCCCAGCCGGCGGGCGAGGGCAATCGCTTCGGCGCTGTTCCGCAGGGAGTCGGTCCAGGCGCCAGACATGAAGTCGACGTAGGACAGGCGAGAGCGAAGGATGATTTCTACAGATGGTATGCCTAGTCGCTGGGCCATTGCTAGACCGTGCTCAGAATGGTAGCGCATGAATTGGAGATCGCCAAGGCGCATGCCAATGTTTACCAGTATGCCATGGGCGTAGCAACATGTAGATAGTTCCTGTGCCCGTGCGGCTACCGACAAGGCGTGCAGGGAGCTCCCGCGAGCAGCGATTGCGTCGCCCTGCTCCAGACTAACAATTGCGACGACGAGATTGGCGTTGGCCTCTGCCCGTGGCGAAGACAGTCGCCCGGCTACAGCGCCAAGCTCTGCCGCCGTTTCCGTCATGGCCGCCACATCTCCCAGCCGGTCGAACACAAAGAAACGCATGTAGTGCAGATCAGCCAGATATTCTGTTGGCTCCAGGCCTGCTATAGCTGCCAAGCCGGCTGTTGATTGGGCATTTGCGGTGTCGAGGTGGTCTCGAATGCATTCCGCCCTGGCGAGATGGCAGCGCAGACGGGTTGCCGCCATCAAATCTCCAGCCCGTTCTCGGCCCTCCGACAGCAGGACCAGCGCCTCGTTCCACAATCCTATGGCCGCTGCTCCTGCCCCGGTTCGCTCCCATGCCTCACCCAAGCGCTCGAGTATCCAAGGCAGCGTATCGTGGATGGGAGTTTCCGATCCTTGACCTGCGACTAGTGTCCTATGGCCACTGCGTACTATAGCTAGTGCCATGGCGTAATGCTGGGCCGCCTCATCGTTGGCAAAAATCGCGAGGGCCCGCTCGCCGGCAGCGACAAGAGCCGCTACGGCGCGGTCACTCTTGGCCTCCGTACCAGCGCCGCGATAGTGGTAAGCAAGACGGCTTACATAGTCTGGTCGTCCGTCTGAGAGGAACTCGATGGCTTCAATCGCCAGCACATGGATGCGCCGGCGTACCGCTTCAGGCAACTCAGAGTAGGCAACCTCCTGAACTAGCGGGTGGACAATGCTGTAGGATACGTCTAATCCGTCGATCCCTTCGGCTACCAAGCCCCTATCTCGCAGACTACGCAGCGATTCTAGTAGAGCATCCTCCCCGATACGGCTTGCAGCCCGCAGGACTGTGTAGGATGTAGTCTCTCCCATCACTGCGATCATCTCGAGGACGCGCCGGTCTCCCGGTGAAAGACGCTGAACTTGACTCAGGATGAGGCGGCGAGTACTGGGGGGCAGATCGATCACGCCCTTTGTAACAAGATCCCAACCGTCCTTGCCCGCCTGCGACGGGGAAGGGCTGCGGACGAGATGTCCCTGGTCGATGAGGGCGGTGATCAGCGCCTCGACAAACAGAGGCGTACCGCTTGACCGGACTTGAAGGAGCGAAAGCAAATCGTCAGGCGGCTCTCCACCAAGAATTCCCCGGACCATTTCACGAACTCCGTCGGGGCCGAGACGGGGAACGAGGATTTCCTCGGCTAGTCCATCCCGCTCCAGAGATTCTATCAGAGTCCGAAGGCGGCGGGAGGAATCTAGTGCATCGTCCTTATATGTCAGTAAAAGCAGCGCCCGATGGCTACACAACCCGCGAGCCAAATGATGGAGCAATTCGAAGGAGGCCGGGTCGGCCCATTGGAGGTCATCCACAAAGAGAGCCACCGGCATCTCCCTGGTCAACCGCTCGACGAGCGTCAGGACGGACTCGAAGAGGCGGGTTTTCTCCAGCCCTGGGTCGCCAAGTCCTTCTGTTGGCAGCACGGGCGGGGCAAGGCGAAGGCCACCGAACAGGCGTCCGAGATCTGGTAGTCCGTCCATTAGGCCGGATAGATGGGAAGGCTCAAGACGGCGTAGTAGCGGTCCGAGGGCATCGACGATTGGCCCATAGGCGCGACCGATTTCTAGAGGATGGGCCCTGCCTTCCAGCGCCGTGTAGTTGCGTTGTCTGGCCAGGGCCAGGGCCTCACGCGCCAGGCGGGTCTTGCCAATTCCGGGCTGGCCGGTCAGCAGAATGACCCCACCCTGACCTTCGGCTGCCAGGCCCAACGCTTCGCTCAGCCGGCGAAGTTCCTCTTTTCGGCCCACAAACGGCGATGTCCTGCTTGAGACTGAGATCTTTCGAGAAACCGTGTTGGGGCTACGGCCTTCTGAGCGCCGATCCATTCTAACCCCCTAGACAGTCAAATGTTAAGTGGCGCTCGCAATGGAACAAGAGTCACAACGCCGTCAATTATACTCTGTCTACAAGGCGCAATCAATTGCCAATGCTCGAATCCCATCATACACGTCGACAGCCTTCAACTCGCAGCAAACAGAGGCCCACTGTATGATCGGGTGCTCCCGACTAACAAACCTGGTTACTCGTGTGCTCTCGTTAACTCGGCTAGCTTTGGTTCGCGACGGATCTGACCGATCGGTCGGACTAGTTCAGATTGCCACGGAGGACAGGTGATCCCGAATCCAGGGCGGCATGGTCACTGGGTTGGTCTGCCTGTCGACGACTACCAGAGCCATGCTGCCGGTAGCGAGGAGGGTTTGTCCTTCTCCGTCGGGACGCAGAATCTCGAATGAGAAGGTCATGCTGGTGTTGCCGAGGCGTTCCACGAGGACCCGAACGGTGAGGGGGTCGTCAAAGTAGGCCATGGCACGATAGCGGCAGCTTGTTTCTACGCTAAGCATTCGCAGACCATACTCTTGCGCGAGGCGGCCAAGGTCTATGTTCACTTCCCGGAAAAGTTCGTGCCTTGCCTGTGCGAAGTATGTCAGGTAGTTTGCGAAGTAGACGCCACCATCGGCGTCCGTATCGGCAAAGCGAACTCTGATCTGTGTCTCAAAAGACTTTCCCATTCTTACCTCGTTGTGCTGATGGTCTAGACGTCAGAAGGGTTGAAATCTAGTGGGCAATCCAGCCACCATCCACGGCGATAATCGCCCCATTGACGAAGCTCGCTTCATCGGAAGCGAGAAAGAGGGCTACGTTCGCCTGGGCTATGGGGTCAGCGGATGGGGGCCTCGACGGAGCGCTCCTGGCGTTCAGCGCCAGGCCAAACTC
>JAUSEJ010000751.1 GCA_030650265.1 Dehalococcoidia bacterium
GGGCTGACGCGAAAGGAGCTGCACGTTAACCAGATGGAAATGCATGGGATGGGTGTCGCCACTGAGGTTTGCTATCTGCCAGACCTCGACGGCATTCGGGTGAGGCGTTTCCGTAGCGGTATTGTCATAGGCTCGGACAAAGCTGTTTGGGTAGTCCAGGGCAGTCTGGGAAGCATTAGTCCGGCGGCCGCGGCCGCGCCGAGCTTGAGCAATTGCCGTCTATCTAGATTCATTTGCTGCGATCCCTTCTGTTAAACATGATAATGTTCGAAAGTTCGATTCATACGGAACCAACGCGCCTTGACCGGCATAGCGCTTCCTTGTCCGCGCCTCAAGTATCGCCAAATATATCACAAATCTGTAGTGATACAACCTCTTAGAGTCGACGGACTGGACCGTGCTCTCGTTCCGGTCGCTTCGATTGTAGCCCACATGTTCAAGGTCGGCGCTAAGGAACCTTATAGCCACGATATCGACTTTGACTGCGTGCCGGCGGCAAGGCGGGCGGAGCCATCGGGCACATTTGTTAGCAAGTCTCACACCGGTAGCCATGAGCTGGTCGTGCCGGGTCGTATCCTGAGCATCTGCTTGGACAATAAAGGGCAAGGGGTTCTACCCTTTAAGGCTCTCTCCTTGTGATCCCTTGGAAGTGGTCGAATTCTCGGTCGAAGCTTACTATCGTTGCAATGGCAGATCGCTCCATGTGGGAAACACAGATGGCATCTACGAAATCGACGTTGGTGGATGCGTATAGGTCTAGAGCCCGCAGGTAAGTTCGCTTGTGCGGAAGCCGCAGGCCCCTCAACCCGATCAGATCTGACACAGATTCCCTGATCGCCTGACGAGGGTAGCCATAGAGAGCCTTGGAGGAGAGGACTTGAACGATTTCGACCAGCACTGCTTCGCAGATGGCAGCCGTTCGATTTCCAGCTTCGATCTCTTGCAGGAACTTCAAGGAGAGCGCTGAGTGATCCGGGTGGTCATCCGTAAGATAGCGGATGAATACGTTGGTATCGATAAACTCCAATGGCATCTACTCTTCCTCACCCTCCTGAGACACCATCAAGGCGTGCTCATCGGCAGCGACTCGCGTGACGTCCGCCCATTTCATGGGCTTCGTCAGCCTCCCAGCTTTCCCAAAATGGGTCAGCAATTTTGACTGAACAGGCCTGATTCTGACCTCCCCATTCTTGACATCGATTACAACTTGGTCCCTGGGCTTGATGCCAAGCTCATGTCGTATCACCGCCGGCAGGGTGATCTGGCCTTTTGGGCTAACGCTGCTATAGTACTCGTGGTCTTCCATGGTTGTACTCCTGTTTGATGTATGACTAGCCCTATGAGTTGTACCACAAAGCACGCTCATAGTCAATGATTGGCCGAGCGGACTGGTATGTGTTTGCGTATTTTCTCTCCATCTGCTACCATGACGGGGATGCAATGAACGACAACCATTTTGATGTCATAGTAGTTGGCGCTGGCGCAGCCGGCTCTATGGCCGCCTACGACCTTGCCAGGGCCGGCGCCCGCGTTCTCGTCATCGAGAAGGAGCGGCTGCCTCGCTATAAGCCCTGTGGGGGAGGCTTGACCGAGAAAGTCATTGGCCTCCTGCCCTTCAGCATTGCCTCCGTGGTCGAGGACACCATCCACCGGGTTCGCTTCACTTTCAAGCTGGGCGATCCAGTTGAACTCTGCCATCCCACCCCTCTCCTCTACATGGTGATGCGAGATCGCTTTGACCAATTCCTCGTCGAGCAGGCCCGTGAGGCAGGAACGCAGGTCAGGGAAGGTATCACAGTTAAAGGCATCTCGCCAAACGGGAAGTCCGAGGTGATTACCGGGGACGGAGATTTCACGGCCGATGTGGTCATCGGGGCCGATGGGGCCAACGGTCCCGTTGCACGGTCTCTGGGTCTGATGGCCGATGTGAGCCATATGGTAGCCTGGGAGACGGAGGTCGAACCCGAGCCGGCTGCCCTCGCTCGCTGCTCGGGAACGGCAGGG
The DNA here is from genome assembly GCA_030650265.1 of Dehalococcoidia bacterium. Next base: position 2,005 of record JAUSEJ010000751.1, read on the forward strand.
CTAGATCTGGGGACTCTCCCTGCCTCCTACGCCTGGACCTTCCCCAAACAGGGCCGGCTTTCTATTGGGGTCGGGGGTCAGGAGAGGGTAGCCAAAAGCTTAAAGTCCTACTACGGCGATTTCCTCGCCCGACAGAACCTGGGGTCGTACCGCATCCTCACGCAAAAGGGGCACCGACTGCCGCTGAGGCGCTCCGGTTCGCCGATTCATAGGGGCCGGGCTGCCTTAATCGGGGATGCTGCCGGATTGGTCGACGCCTTCACTGGTGAGGGAATCTATTGGGCTCTTGCCAGCGGCCGTCTAGCGGCAAGAGCGGCTCTCGAAGTCCTTGGTGGCAGGGCGGCGACCATGGCCGGCTACGAGCAAATGGTCGACATTGAGCTAATGCCCGAGCTGATCTACTCCCGTCGCTGGCTGAACATCTACCTCTGGTGGCCGCGCCTTTGCTACCGCCTCCTGCGAGACAGTTCCCGCTTCTGGGATGCCACAGCCCGCATCCTCCGGGGCGAGAAGACCTACGCCAGCATCGAGCGCACTCTCGGGCCTTTCAGCTTTGTCGCCCATCTTTTGCCGGACGGGGTAAAAGGAGAAACCGGTGGGCGAAAAGGGCGAGAGGGAAGCCACAACAGATAGTAGGGGCGAAAAATGCAGCCTGTCTCATAATTAACATACTTGCTATAAAGCGTCTGTTAGGTTATAATAGGGGCGACATGCTGTTGTGGAGGTGCATCCGTGCCTG
>JAUSEJ010000752.1 GCA_030650265.1 Dehalococcoidia bacterium
CGGTTTTCTGGTACCATTCCAGGGTCTTCTCCATCAGGGCGTAAATCCCTTCGTCGGGTACGTACTGTGCTACTTCATAGCCGAAGAGCGGATGCTTACCATGCTTGCCTCCCGCCCGAATCAGCCATCCCCGGCGAGCCACCACCATGGCGTCTACCGGACAGATCTTCACGCAGTCACCGCAGGCAACGCATTTCTCCGGGTTGCGCGCAGGCAAGCCGTCCACCATCGTTAGAGCATGGTCGTCGCAGTTTCGTACGCATAGCTCACAACCATTGCAGAGGTCTTCAATTAGCTCGGGTTCCACCATGCCCTGGAAACCAAGGTCCATCCCCCGGGTGCGGAAGCAGTCGATAGGGCAACCGGAGAAGGAGACCTTGAACTTGTGCAGCCCTGTGGGGGTGCCAAAGTACCTCCTGTCCACCTCCAGGCAAACTTCCTGCGTATTCGTCAGTCCGTTGGGATTGTAAGAGCAGCCGCCGCAAGCTGTTGGCACTCTGGCGCGGGGGCCGCACGAAGCTACAGACCAGTTTGCCGCTTTGAGCTGTTCGACGATGGCGTCGAAATCCTTGTAGTTTACGTACGGGACTTCCACTGACTGGCGGACCGTCAGGTGGACCTCGCCCCGACCGTACTTATCGGCAATTGCCGCCGCTACTCGCAACTTGTCGGCGGTAACCAGACCGGCAGGACATCTCAGCCTGACCGTAAACAGATCCTTTTGAACCTGCTTGATGAATCCCCCGCTCTTCAGTTCGTTGAGATTCAGCTTTGTTCGGCGAGATTCTTTTCCAAGCTCCGCCTTGAGACCTTCGATTTTTGGTTCATGCCCGAACATCGTCACGTTTATTTCCTCTCCCCTCTTCCTCAGATCTGATTTGACTGCGCCGGCCAGCTCCTAAGGTACGGATCGAGCTTTCCTACCGACTGACAGAGTTTCCCTTCCACTTCAAACGCGCCGAACTCAGGGCGGAGACCCCGCAAGATCAGGGACGCTTCCCGATGAAAAATGGCCGGGCCCCAGACGCCTACGTCGGTCGCCCAGGCTCCCCTGCGAAGCTCATCCGCGTAAAGGACTTCGGCCAGCCGGTCTTCTAACCAGTGAAACGAAGCATGCTTTTGTCCATCGGCTATCGTCAGAATCATGGCCTCCAAAGGGTCTAGCGCCGGTTCACCGGTGAATGCCACCTGAACCTGGCACCAGGCGCAAGGGGCATGGCGCTCGTATATGAACGATTTGAGCCGGCGCCAAATTTTCATGCTAGTTCTGCGACGGCCTTCAATGGTCGTGTGTGAATGCCGCACTCACCGCCGCACTTATCCGTGCCGACCCAGCGGCCGGCGCGTTCGTTTTGGTCGTTGGTGATGCGGGTGCAGGGGGAGCAACCTAGAGAGCGGTAACCCTCCAAGTATAGGGGATTCACCGGCACCTGATGGAGGGCAAGATACTGCCATACCTCGCGTTCGTGCCACAGGAGGATCGGATTGAGCTTGATGAGGCCCTTATCACGCTCCTCGATCTCCCGATAATCGGTTCGCGTCCGTCCCTCTGTGCAGCGCAGGCCCGTCACCCAGCAGTCTACATGCATTTCCTCTATTGCTCGTCGAGTGGGTTCTACTTTTAGGATGTCGCAGCAGCGGTCCGGACTGGTTTCGTAGAGATTATCGGGAATGGCCTCGTCGTTGCGGAAGATTCGAAGCTCAGGATAGCGAGCGACTTCCTCATACATGAATTTGACAGTCTCTGCCGGCTTGAAGCGCGTGGTGACGATAAAGCCGGGAATGTTGGGGCTGACTTGTTTGGCTAGATGCCAGACCGCTACCGAGTCCTGGCCCAGGCTATTGGCTACCACCAGTCGATTGCCATACTCCTCGTAGGCTTCGCGAATCAGGCCGAGGGAGCGGTCGATCTTCTGGGCCAGATTCAGTTCGTTTACCAATTCGACGAGGTTTTCTGAGTTCGAGCTTGTCTGCATTTGGCGACTCCTTTTGTTTTTGTTTTGATATACAAAGAGGCCCAGATCCCTTTGGATCTGAGCCTCCAGTTGACTGGTTGGCTTGCGGTAGGGCTAGCCCCTATTGTCCCGCGAAAAGCGGAGCTTCTCCGTCTTGTCTACTTGTATTATCTTGCCATCCTGAATGATGAGTTGAACAGAGCCGTACTTAATAGTCCGTATTGAGCGAAGGATCTCCCGCACGATTTCTTCTTCGTTGTTTGAATTGATAGGCGATTGGTTGGTCACCATCAAATTACCCCATAGTTGAGGATGAATCCTCCTAGTACAAGACAGGCCCGGGCTCAAAATCAAGCTCGGGCCTCCAGTTGTCCGGTTAGCCAGAAATAGTTGAGTAAGTGGATTAACTTAATCTTTTATATCACATATTATGGCGCTTGTCAATACCTTTAGGGGATCGAATTTGAATATTCATAGAAGTTTCCGATCTTCGGTGGAAGTCTTCAGGAGGTGAATGACGAATTCAGGGCCGGCAACAATCTATGCCGGTGGCTCAGCGATTGATTTCGGGGCTAGATCGCTATAGTGGTGCATGGCGGGCAAGGCGTGTCGGGTGGCTGGCACGATTGGGGCCAATCTGCTTCAGCTTGCGTGAAGATGGCGCCGAAGATGCTTCAGATTCCACGCCAGCAGAGCCAGAGCGGCGGCTATACCGAACAGGGCGAAAATCTGCAGTTGGCTCAGCGGCCCAATCAGGGGAGCGGTGTTTTCCCGGAGGAACCCGACCAGGAAGCGTTTCAGAGCGAACAGGATTACGTAGAGTATGGCGAGAAAGCCGTCGAAAGGATGCCCACCGGGAGGCAACCCTTTTTCTTTGCGGCGCCGCCCACTATATCGCTCCACCGACAAGAGGACGATGAAAATGGCCAGGTTCGTGGCAGAACTCATCAACTGAGTAGGATAGCGTACTGCCCACTGGCCGTGATCGTCCGGCAGATAGATACCGAGCCAGGAATCGGTGGGCTTGCCGTAGGAGTCGCCAGACGCAAAACAGCCAAGGCGGCCGATCGCCTGCGCCAGGGGGACCGGAACCACGAAAAGGTCAAAAGTCCGGCCAACCGGCATTTTGCATAGCCGGCAATAGATTATGGCCGTGAAGAAGCCGCCGGCGATGACCCAGGTAACGCTCAGTCCTTCCGTGGGACGGGGGAAATCGGGCAGCGCATTGTAGGCAAGGATCGGTATCATGGCCACCACGTAGGCCGTGGCCAACCCGCCGGCGATGCCCACGATCACGCCGCGCATAAGAACACCCGCTGACGTATTGAGGCGAAGCAGGCGATGAAACATGAACATGCCGCCTACGATAACAGCGAGGGCGATCATCGCCCCGTAGGTCTTGATCTCCAGCGGGCCAAGGTCAAATGCCGGTAGCAACTGTTTACCTCAAGAATGTTGCCTAAGCTTAGTAGTTTTTCAGAACCACCGGCAAATAGATCTTATATCCACCTTCCTCGTTAGGCCGGTAGCCCTGGCCAATGGCAACACTGGCGCCGCTGGCCCTCACGGTTGGGCTGACAGTGGATGTAGCCGTTAATGTAAGAGTCTCCCGGATCGTGTCGCCGGTCGAAAGCGTGGGCGTGTAGACAGCAAAAACATTCGCCAGGCCGGCGTAGGGAAAAGAAGCATCGGCGGGTCCGGTGGCGACGGTGAAGGGCAGACCGGCAGTCGGGATTATTTGCGTTTGCGTCCGATAGTAGTATTTGTAGTCCCAGGCTTGTGGGGACGATGCCGTGATGGTGAATGTGCGCGTCACTGCGTCGTAGTTTTGGAGACAGAGCGTATGGGTGAACGGCACGTTGGCACTGATTTCCTGAACGATGGACGGAGATTGGAGACCATCGAAGCTACACCAGGCGCCAAATCCCACGAGCGGATTGTTGGCCGGCAGGGGCCAGACTTCGGCGTTTAGCGCCGATTCAATAGGGCCTATGAATGTGTAGCCGTTATAAAGTGCATAGCCGACAGATCTACCAAATGCGTTTGCGCTATTGGCGCCCGCGCCGAAGTACATGAAGTAGTGGATCGACAGCGCAGTCGGAAATTCGTCTTTGAAAGCGAAGGTAGAGTTCGGGATAGGGAGACTGTCACCGGGCGGGATCCGCCATACTTCCCAATGCGATTGCCCGTCGGTGCCAAATTGGGACGTGACCGCGGCTTCGTAAGTTACCCAGCGAGTGAACGTTATGGGCACGGAGGTCACCGTCGATGTTAGAGGCGGAGAGTAGTAGTTGAGAGTGACGGACATGCTGACCACCTGGCTTGCCTGGCCGGCGAGTTCGGGGACTCGCATGGCGAAGTAGCCATTGTCTGCAAGTTCGTTCAGGAAATCCGGCACAGGTTGTACGTCTGCGCTAGGAGACGGCGAAAACCAGCCAGAAGACCTGGACGTCATGGCCGGCGAATAGACACCCGTCATAGCAATGTCAGCGTACACCCCCATGGCGTTGTCGGCGACCGCCGGCCCCACCCGTGTCTGGATCTCCGGGCCGCTGACGTGAGGACTAAGGTAAGCGAGAAGTATGCTGCACCCATCGCCAAATAGCGGGCTACACCCGCTGCCGATAAACAAGTACAGAGCCATCGCAAAAACCGAAACAAAAACAAGGAACTGACCGTAGATCTTCGCCTTCGCGCTTCGTATTCCTTGCCCCAGGGATCGCAGCAAAAGGTTCATCGTGCCCTCCTTTTCCGGGTGGGTTATGTCTCATAGCGGTAAGACCAGCAAACTAATGGAAGGACATCCACGACGCAATGCGAGCGCCGTACCGGTTAGATGCCGCCATCATACCTAATGAAAAGCAGACACGCAATACCCCTGAATCTATGATTATTACTCAGATTTTGACTTCGGGGGAAACAGTGGTATGATTGATTGGCAGGAGGGAGTAGTTGCCGATAACCATTCTTGACGAACGACAGGCCAGTCTACTGACTGAGGAACGCCACCTTCTGGCGGACTTGCGCGAATTACTGGCGAGATTCGAGGCGACGCCGGCCGACCTGGCCACGCTGCGCCGCGCCTCGCTCGATCTCGATGAACTGTTCCTCCTCGTCGTGGTCGGAGAGTTTAACGCCGGCAAATCCGCCTTTATCAATGCACTCCTTGGCAAGACCGTGCTGGCCGAGGGCGTTACGCCCACTACGACGCAGGTCAATCTGCTACGCTACGGGCCTACTCCCACCTCGCGCTCCACTTCGGCCGATATCCTGGAACTGGAGCGCCCTGAGCCTTTCTTACGGGAGATCAGCGTGGTCGATACCCCCGGGACGAACGCCGTCATCCGGCGCCACGAGGAGATCACGCGCGACTTCGTGCCCCGCAGCGACCTCGTTCTATTTGTCACCTCAGCCGACCGGCCCTTCACGGAGTCCGAGCGCCAGTTCCTCGAGAGCATTCGCCAGTGGGGCAAGAAGGTCGTGATTGTCCTAAACAAGATAGACCTTCTGGCCAGCGAAGTGGAGATACAACAGGTCGTCCAGTTTATTGCCGAGCAAGCCCGCGCCCTCCTCGGCTTTGCTCCGGAAATATTGCCGCTGTCGGCCCGACTAGCGCTGCGCGCCAAGCAATCGCCGGCGGGCGCCGACCGGCAGCAGATGTGGACAACGAGCCG
>JAUSEJ010000804.1 GCA_030650265.1 Dehalococcoidia bacterium
TGTTACTTTCCTCCTAATTCGTTTTTCCTTGGTCGCCGGTTCAGTGTTCGGCGTTGCGCTGCTAGGCGATCAGGGCACACGTCGACCCTGACGGGTCGTACGTGTCTCTCATTGACACTAACGCCTTGGAAACTACTAAAGGCGTGTCCCACCCCCAGATCGACCGGATTCCGAGTTGCCAACACCAGGAGACGACGAGAAAGGCAGGTGTCCTCGGGATTCCCAGGGGTATCGAAACTCATTGCAGCCTCAGTCCATTCGGGCGGGCGATCTCTTGACTCATGAACAGTGTTATTCCCCAATACCGTCACAGTCCAAGTTGACCCGCACTTCCACGATTACGTTAGCATCGTAGGTAGGGCGCTGCGAAGTGATGTGAAACCATAACGGAAGCCTAGAACAGAAGAACAGGATCGGGGGAACCACGTTGCGGAAGGGGAAGAAAGCTCATCCGGATTGTGCCGTTTTAGCGAAGATGGCGTCAGGGAAGATAGGGGAGTGGGACCAGGGTGGGCGGAGGGTTCCAGTCCATCGCCTCTTCCCGAGTGCGGGACTTCAAGTTCTCTCGGTTGGCCGCCATGAGTTCGCCGTATTTCATCACGATTCTGCCGTCCTTGATGATGTGGGGAATGGGCGTCTTCGGGAATATTACGCAGCCGCCGAAAACTCCCCCCCAGAGAATACCCCTGCCCGTTTTGGCATCGAAGTACGAGGTGCAACTCCTGCAATCAAGGGAATCGCCGATGAGGTTGAAGCCGGTGCGGCAAGGAGGACATGCATTGGCACGGACGTACAGTCTACCGTCCAGAATGTATGCCATGAATTGAAGTTCCCCATCGTGGGTGCCGTACAGCGTGAAGTGGACGTTGCGTAGCTTCTGAACGTCTGACAGCGAAATCGTCACGGTGCCGTCGGCGGCGATCTCGGGGTCAACCCAACTGGGTTCGATGGTCACAGGGGTAATGCTCTCAGACTGGTCCCTGGCGGAGTTACAGCCAGCCGTGACGATGATGAGGAATGCCGCGATCAGTGTCCGGAGCCACACTTGCACTGAGTGCGTTACCATCGGTTCTCCTCTGGGGACAACTGGCGTGGGGGACGACGTACAGCGTCTCACCGGCCCCTTTGCTTCACCCTGGGCCGCGCTCCGGCGTGGCTGCGCTGGATGGTAGTCACGATCACTATCAGCCCCACCAGGCCGGCGATCAACACGATCGTGACTACTCGGAAGCCGTTCCTTTCGAGGAAAGAGTAACCGGAAGCCTCTAAGTTCTGCGCTGGCCCGGGCACAGGCGGGTTCAGGCTGAAAGCAAGGTCCTTGGCTTCCGTCCGCTTTCCGTCGTATGTCACGTAGCCAGTTACACGGTAGCTCCCTGATTGGTCCAGCCTGGCGCTAGTGTACGCTGGTATCAAGATTTCTTCCCCGGGAGCGACGGCCAACTTCTCGCTCTGCATCGCATCGATGAGCTGGCCGTCACGGTAGACTTCTGCCGCGAAAGTAGCAGTAGTGTCTATCTTGCCGATGTTGACGAATTTGGCTTGGA
>JAUSEJ010000805.1 GCA_030650265.1 Dehalococcoidia bacterium
CTTTAGTAGTTTCCAAGGCGTTAGTGTCAATGAGAGACACGTACGACCCGTCAGGGTCGACGTGTGCCCTGATCGCCTAGCAGCGCAACGCCGAACACTGAACCGGCGACCAAGGAAAAACGAATTAGGAGGAAAGTAACATGGCAAAAAGGATTCTGTTTATACTGTTAGCCGTGGTAATGGCAATCGCAACGGCTCTTCCCGTATTGGCTGTCTCTGTAACGACCGGCGTCCAGATTCAGACTGGCGGCGGCACCATACCGCTGGTTAAATGCAAATGGGAAACGCCCGATGCGGACCCCGCAACCCCTGGCACCCAGGTCAACCCGCCGATGACATTCGGCGGAACTACGCCGGTCACCTACTGGGCCGTCGTAACTGACGCGGAAGATAACGGCAAGGTAGCCCAGGTGTACGTCGATGTCTTCCATCCGGCAGGTCCCCCTGAGGACGGCTCCTTCAAGTATGAAGTGCCGATGAACCTGGTAACTGACAAGCTGGGCGCCGGACTTGCGGCGTTCGAGGCCGCACTGAAGGCCAATCTTGTCACCTTCTCGCCTGGCATTACCGCTGATGACGTGCGCTACGAGCTCACCAAGTGCACCGCCGAAGTATGGTCCGGCACCGCTGACCTTTCGTACCATCAGCCATGCGGCGATTACCTGGTGAAGGCATTCGCGATCGACACCAACGGCAACCTGTCCGCAGCACTCAACAACACCCTCACATATGTCTGCGGCACCGGCGTTGAAATCGACTTCACCGCCGTGGACTATGGCAGCGTATCCATTGGCAAAGGCAAGTGGATAGCCGGCGACGTGGTATGGGGCACCGCCGACAAGCCGACCGTTCGCAACATCGGCAACACCAACGCGTACATCTGGATTAAGCAGGATGACATGGGCATGGGCAAGGACGTTACCGGCATGTGGAACGTTCAATTCGACGCCAGAATGGGCAACGACCCGGCCAACGAAGTCCTGTTCGATCCTATGGTAAACACAATGCTGCCCAACTACCTGCCGCTATGCAACATGGACGAGTTGGACTTCTCGATCCACGTAAAGAAAGCTGTGTCCGGCAGAGTATATACCGGCACCATGTGGATCACCAGCACCAAGGCCCCATTCTAGTAAGACCTGGTGGACTGAGATCTATGGCCTCTGAAGCGTCTTGAGGCCGAGTTGACAGGGGCGGGGCTTGACGGCCCTGCCCCTGTTCGCGATCTGGCTGCCAGCCAGCGAAGCCACAATCTGTTCCTTCTGTTCCTTCTGTTCCTTCCATTCTGAAACTCTGTTATGGGCTTAGGTTATGGTACCGCATCACTTCGATTCCCCTTCCCGCAATGCTATCGTGAACGTGTGGAGTTTGACTTCACGCTAGGTGGGATTCAGGAAGACCGCCGTTCATGAGTTGCGAGGTTGTCTGCCAGAGTGAACGGAGGTCGCAATGAGTTTCAATGCCCCTGGGAATCCCGAGGACGATCGCGTGTTGCGTTTCTTCCCGTTTTCGGGACTCGGAGTCCGGTCGATCTGGGGGTGGGACACGCTTTAGTAGTTTCCAAGGCGTTAGTGTCAATGAGAGACACGTACGACCCGTCAGGGTCGACGTGTGCCCTGATCGCCTAGCAGCGCAACGCCGAACACTGAACCGGCGACCAAGGAAAAACGAATTAGGAGGAAAGTAACA
>JAUSEJ010000756.1 GCA_030650265.1 Dehalococcoidia bacterium
ATAAGGTAAAGGAGATTTTGGAGGCCACTCTTCACAGCACGCCAAAAGACGCCACGCACTGGTCATTGCGGACGATGGCGAAAGCCCAGGGGGTAGGGAAAACCACTGTTCAACGGATTTGGGATGCCCACGGACTGCAACCGCACCGCGTGAAAACGTTCAAGCTCTCCACGGACAAGCGCTTTGTCGAGAAGCTGACGGATGTTGTAGGCGTTTATCTCGATCCGCCGGATAAGGCAGTGGTGCTGTGTGTTGACGAAAAGACCCAGGTGCAGGCTTTGGATCGGACTCAACCGGGTTTGCCGATGAAGAAAGGTCGATGCGGGACGATGACGCATGACTATAAGCGCAACGGGACGACCTGTCTGTTTGCGGCGCTTAACATGCTGGAAGGCAAGGTCATCGGCTCCTGCTATCCCCGCCACCTCAACATCGAGTTCCTGAAGTTCCTGCGGAATATCGACCGGCAGGTACCCAAGGAACTGGCTATACACATCATTCTGGACAACTATGGGACACACAACCATCCGAACGTGAAGGCGTGGCTAGAGAAACGCCCCCGCTTCCATCTGCATTTCACGCCGACGAGTTCATCGTGGCTGAACTTGGTGGAGCGATTTTTCGGTGAGATTACGCGTAAGCGCATTCGGCGGGGAGTCATCCGCAGTGTTCCAGAGTTGGTTGCCGCCATTGAAGAGTATATTCGGTTAAACAACGAAAGTCCTAAGCCATTCATCTGGCATAAGAAGGCGGACGAGATTCTGGAAAAGCTAGCTAGATGTAAAGCTGTTACTGGGACAGTACACTAGATGTGCCCGGGGACGATGGCGTCGAGCAGGAAGCTAGAAGCAGGACGCCGGCAAGTGCCATCAACAGAATCATTCCACCAAACTTGGAACGCACTTTCTTGGAACGCACTTTCAATGTGATCTTCTCCTTTCGAAACATCCTAACATGCAGAATGGACTCGAATAACTGAGCCTCGTTCGCTTGACAAAAGCGATTCTGCCAAACCAGGCCGACAGATGCATGCCACAGAAGCCACGCGATATGATGTGATATCCTGTAACTCACACCACAATGACTATGATATCGGCAAATCATATAGCAGGAAGACAGGTATGTCTAGGTATATTATATATGAAAAGCGTCGACTTCTATGGGATATACCATCTAAACACGATTAGTGAAGAAGAAAGTCTGGCCGGAATCACGCTGGCAACCGTCTCGCCATGGACCAACATCATGAGGAGGCCTTATCAGGCTGGATTCTCTATATACTATTAGCGATAGTGAGGGAAAATCATCCAAGCAACTGCACGATCTTGAGAGCTAGAGAGAGGCTCAAACGAGTCTCGTAATCATGGAGGTCATGCCCGCTTACATCCTGAATACGCTCTAGCCGGTGGAGGAGAGTGTTTATGTGGACCTGCAAGGCCTTGGCCGTGGCGCGCAGATTGCCATTCTGCTCGACGTAGGCGCGCAACGTTTCCACAAGATAGCCTCCGTGCCGCCCATCGTATTCCAGCAGCAGACCCAGTTCCCGGGCCACGAAGGAGGCGATCTCCTCCCGATCCTCCAATTTAAGAAGATGCAACACGCCTAACTGCTCGAAGCAGAGCACCTGTCCGGTTTTGCCTAACCGTTTTATGATGGACGACACTCCAATGCCTCATGCCAGGACCTGGCGTAGTCCGCCACCTGATGGCAAACCCGGCCTACTCCGGCAGAGATGGTGAAGCCTTGAACCCGGCGATTAACCACTTCGACCAGTCTATTGGCTAGTAACGCAGGGCTATCGGCCGATCCAATGGCGGCCTGCGCCAGGACCAGAAGGTACTGATCGCGATCGACAACAACGGCGCCTGATGCCCGCTTGGCCAGCTCAGCGGCCAGGATATCGTATACGTTCCTTTCAAGTGAAGAGGCTGTCTGGCCAGCATCGACCTCGTCGCGGCGCATGCCGACCTCGTCGCGGCGCATGCCGATCTCGTCGAACATCAAAACTATCAAGTGGTGTGACCGCGCCAAGTCGTAGCCAAAGTGCAACGCTTTCTTGATAACCGACTGCTGGCTTTCGTATTTTCCCGATAGCACTTCATCGATAAAACCACGTCTAAGACGATGTTCAACTTCCATGATCGCCTGTTGCTTGGCCATTTCAAGGGCAAAAACCGTGGTAGCCTGCTCAAGGATCATGAATTCAAGTTCTCCGACCGGGCCCTGTTTCTCCACTATCGTAACATAGCCCAGTACTTTTCGGCCGACGACAATGGGCGCAACTATCCTCGATGCTTTCAAGCCAAATTCCGGCAGTGGCGGCAGCCGGATTATCTGAAGTCTCTCGATCAGCCCATCCTTCTCTTGCGATAGACGTTCATCCTGCAACGCTTCATGGAGTGATGTCTGCCAGTCAATTTCCGTTTCCGGCCCGGCAAAAGACGAGGGCACGGCCCTCGTAACCAACTTGAAAAGATGGTCATCGACAATAACCGGATTGTTGATGAGATCGGCGATGGCCCGGGCGATGGCCTCAACGCCCTTGCCGTCGAGGATCAATCGGGCGAGCTCATGCTGCAAGTGCATTACCTTCCGATGCATCTCCTCCTGGGCAGCGATAAGAGCGTTTAGCTCCTCCAGCTTAGCCACGGTCTCCTTCTCTTTGCCGTATAGCCTGGCCTTTTCGATCGCCACCGCGGCGCTATTCCCGAGACTGGTCAGCAGCCTGATGTTGTCCGGCGTAAAGTTGGTGGGACGACGATTTGCCACGCAGAGAACGCCGATGACTTCATCGGCCAGAATCAAGGGCACATCGAGGGCGGAGCGTATGCCTTCCCTTACCACGTCATCGTCCAGCCGCTCTGTGTGACGGAAGCGGGAATCAGTCAGATAGTCAGAGGTGTAAGCCGGCTCGCGGAGCTGCGTCACCAAACCAACAAGCCCACCGTCTATTGGATGCCTCGACCCTGTTTGGGTAGTGAACCCCTCCTCCGTTCGACGATAGGTCTGGCTCGCCTCACCTTCGGTGACCACCAGAACGCCAATATCAGCGCCAAACAGATCTTTGGCGCGCCGCACAATGGCTTTGAGGACCTTGTCGAGATCTAAATACGCCGATATCTCGTGAACGGTTTGATAGAGAGCCTGAGCTTCCCGGCGTTGCTGTCTTGCCTCCTGCATGGCAAGCGCTCTGAAGATTGCCTTGGCTGCCTCATCGATCAGGGCCGCAAAGTTTTGTCCGAAGAACGGGTGCCCCTTCTCAGTTTCGGGCAGCGCCACCAAAGCTTGCCCGACTACCCGGCTTTCAGAGGCTAACGGGGCGGCCAAGAAACGCTGGTCCTCTCCTAGCTCTTCCAGCAGGGCCGCTAGGGTGAGACTACCAGAAGGATGAAGGACATCGCTAACGTAACCTCGCCAGAACAAGATGGCGTGGGAGCAGCGCGAGACCAGCTTTTCCATGGTGGCGGCAACAGCCACCCGATCGACATCGCGCAAGTTCCTACGCCCGTCCGGCGCAGGCTCATTGTCAGCACTATAAAGCAGCAGCAATCCGGCAGGACTCCGCAACAAGGCGCAGATCGTTTGGAGGATCTGGCCCAGCGCCGCTTCGAGGTCGAGGTCCTGAAGGGCGATATTAGCGATCTGTAGTTGGCCGGCTAGCAACTGGATCAAGTCGGACTGAGTGCGACTCGACGACGTTGATAGATCACCGAGAGAACGGTCGTGAGCGATTGTCATAATGTCGCCTTTCTTCTTATCCTCAGCCATGGCCCCACCTCAAGTTGTTTCTTCTCTAAGCAGATCTAGCGTTGGCCATGACGACGCCGAAGTTGGCGTGCTAACAATATCTGGAACAACCCCCTTTGTCAAGACGAGAATACGCATAACATTACGCATTTTATGCTACACCGGGCCGGTAGACCCCGTGCTATAATGGACCCGTTCTCACCAAGATAGGCTTTTTGCCGCTCCGGCAAGACATTGGCATCGTCACCATGATAACTAGGGGGCGCACAATGGAAAAGATCACCGATGTGATCGTGATAGGTTTTGGCGGCGCCGGAGCGGCGGCTGCCATCGAAGCAGCGGACGCCGGGTTACAAGTTGTGCTCCTGGAAAAGATGAGCAAGGGTGGCGGGGCTACCGACATGTCAGGCGGCGTCGTGTATGGCGCGGGCACCTCGGTACAGAAAGCGGCAGGAATCGAGGATTCCGCCGA
>JAUSEJ010000759.1 GCA_030650265.1 Dehalococcoidia bacterium
GCCAACCAAGAAACCGGCGAGCGCCAAATCTGGTAAGATCGTCGACGGCTCGGTCCTCCGCGATGCGCTTGAAGTAATCTTCCGTCTGGCTACCACCAAAGATACCCAGCATCTCGAAGGCGAAGATCGGGACACGGGCACTACCGTCGACGATTCGCCTGGTAATGATCTCCGCGACCTGGTCGTTCTCCTCCGGCAATTGACCGATGAGCGATTCCATACGCTTCTCGTCACCGCTGAGCATGGCCTTATCCAGGTCGTCCAGTACTTTGTCGATTTCTGCCGTCGAGAGAACTTTCTTGAGCCTAACCGGCTTGCCACCCGATTTCTGTCGTTTCTTCACGAGAGTCCTCCTCACCTGACGAATACCTTCGACACCGAACGGGCCGAAGGCTCCCAGATTTTAGTATCCGTCAGAACGCGGGCGGTGTCAAGAGTAGGTCGAGAGGCGCAGCGTCAGGGCCAGGTTCGGTCCTTTGGCCGGATCTTGTGGCAAAATCATCCAGTGAAAGGGGATTGATTCTGGCCGGTTCATCTGCTATAATAAGTGATAGAGCAACTCCGCTCCTGCCGATTTCTTTTCTGATCATGCGTTGGCGGCTCCATTCCGGCCGGAAACAGGAGGAGAGCCATGTCGAAGCAGAATCGCGCGGCAACGCGCAGGCTAGTCGATCTAGGATGGCCGCTCCTCGCGGGCACGGTCGCGGTCCTTATCTGCCTGGCGGCTCTTTCGCGTCAGGTCTCCGAAGGTGGCCCTGCTCCCGTCTCGGCGAATCTTCTGGCGCCAGCCTCACCTCTGGCAGTGACGTCATCCACCATCATGGTCTGGGTTTGGGGCTTCAACCAGTACGGACAACTGGGCGATGGTACTACGAATAGCAGCTCAACGCCGATTATCGTAAGCGGCCTTACGGGGATAGTATCCACCGCCACCGGCATGCACAGCCTCGCCGTCAAAGGTGATGGGACGGTCTGGGCGTGGGGCTTGAATGAATTTGGCCAACTGGGCGATGGCTCGACAACAAATCGTTCCACGCCCGTCCAGGCCAACAACCTGAACGGGATAACGGCCGTCTCAACCGGTGCTGCCCATAGTCTCGCTCGCAAGAACAACGGTACGGTATGGGCCTGGGGCGCCAACTGGATCGGGGAGTTGGGTGATGGCACGAACGACCTCCGCCCCAATCCAGTTCAAGTAGGCGATCTCTCTGGTCAAGTCGCCGTTTCAGCCG
>JAUSEJ010000770.1 GCA_030650265.1 Dehalococcoidia bacterium
TGGCCTTCTGCAATCCGCATCGGTCAAATACGCGATTCGTCGTCGACCAAACGAAGCTAATCTGCGCAATCCAATAATCAGCGTAATCCGCGGTTCAGACAGCGCCCTACCATCCCTATCTCACGAACAGGCGCGCCATGAGGGGGCGCTGGAGGTAGACGGCGTCGTGGGGGCAGAGTTCCTGACAGCAGTAGCAGTGAATGCACTTATTGTAGTCGAACTTCGGGCCCTGGCCGTTCTCGGATAGCGCCGCCGACGGACAGTGCTCGACACAGACCCAGCAGGCTTCACAGTTCGCCGCTCTCAACACTGGCTTGGCCACTAGCCTACCTCGGAAGAAGCGCAGTAACCCTGTTGCCCGGAACATCGCTTCCGGCCCGGAGGGAAGCCGGAAGTCCGCTACCAGCATGGCGTCTGGAGATTGGCCCAGCACCTCTATTCGTCCGGGATCGCCTACCCCCGCTCCCTGTTCATGGGCCAATCGGATAGCCGGCACCGTCATGGGAGCAATCCCGACTATCTGGCAGGCGATGGCGTCCAAGGCGACCGGATCGACGCTGGCGAGAATGGCTCCCACCTGTTTCGGCTGGCCGTTGCGCGGTCCGTCGCCCTCCATTCCTAGCACAGCATCCATTACCGCAAGGCTCGGGCGCACTGCCACGAGAAGGTCCACCAGCATCTGGGAGAAACCCTCGGCCCCCTGCGCCCGCAGATGCATCTCCGGCTTCAGCAGTCCCGGCAGAAGGCCAAAGCTGTTTTTCACGGCACCGGTGAAAAGGGTAAGCCCGTGGGTCTTTAGTTTTGGCAGGCTGATGATTACGTCGGCCTCCATCGCTCTGGCGGCCAGGGTGAAACGCTTGAAGGCGCGACCACCAGGGTTCGCTACTTCGACCGACTCAGCGCTGAGATGGACCAGCTCAACCCCTTCTTCATCGCAGACCTGTTTGAAGCCTGAAAGCCGGCAGGCGGCATTGTATCGCCCGGGGCTCGGTGGCCCCTAGAAGCCGCAGCAGTCGCCCACCCCCGGCAGACCGCCAGCCGAGCGTACCTGCCGGATCATTGTACGGACAAGAGCGGGATGGGTGGTGACAGCCTTCTCCGGCGCCGAGCCGACCAGCAGGTTGACCTTTAGGAGCACCCGCTGACCCGGCTTGACGTATTTTCCGATCCCACCGATGAGGTCCAATGCCTCCTGGACCGCCCGGTCCACTCCGGCCTGATCGTAGTCGGCGCATTTGATAAGTGATACGGTGGCCATAAACACTACCTACTTCGGAACCGTGAATCCCGGGTCCTCACGCCAAGGCGCAAAGACTCTAAGCTCGATTCTTTCAATTAACCTACGGCAATGCCGAAATCGTTGATACTGTAACAATTCCTGAGCCACAAAGCAAGAAACCAGCAAGAGAAGCATCGCTGTCTAGGCCGGTGTCGGAGGTGGCAGCGTCCCCTCATAGGCGGCTTGACGTGGCTGCCGGCTAAACTGGTTGCCCCTTTATCCGCATATTTGCTACAATAGCTGCAGCAAATAGGAATTGCGCCCCAAGTCTACGAGGAAGCAAGGTGGAGAATATGGCTGATAGTGCTCTAAGGAACCTCAAGGATCAAGACTGATCTGAGTCGCGATTCGGGCTGGGATCAGTTCAACCGGGCCGGCCTCCGTCCGGTCTCCATGGTCGCCATCGACGACACCTGGTCGGCGCTCCGCTTCCGGCCCAGCAAGCTTTACGAAAAGAAGGAATAGGATAGATTGGCAAAGGTATGAAGAACTACGAGGATCCGCAATGGGCCGAGATCTATGACCTGCTGCACGGCGAGGATGACGTGGACGTCGACTTCTACCTGAGCGAGGCCAGGCGGGCAGGCGGACCGGTGCTGGACGTAGCTTGCGGCACTGGACGAATTCTCCTGCGACTCCTTGAGCGCGCAATCGATGTCACGGGCATAGACATCTCCCAACCAATGCTCGATCGCCTCAAAGAGAAGGCTCGCCGTTCGAGCCTCGAGGCCAGGGTAACCCGGGCGGATATGCGGGATTTCAGTTTGCCCGAACGTTTTCGCCTTATCATTGTTCCCTTCCGCTCGTTCATGCATTTGGAGAGTAAGGAAGACCAGCTCGCAGCCCTTACTTGCTTCCGAAAACACCTGGCCCCGAACGGTAGGCTAGCCTTGAACTTATTCGTGCCGAGCGCTGATACCCTGGCCGCGGACGGCGTCGGGCTGCGGCTTAGTCGGGAATTGATCGATCCTGACAGCGGGCAACGATTCAAGACATGGCTGTCAGTCAGCAACGACTCAAAGAACCAACGGCAGACCATCGAATGGGCGTTTAAGGGGTTGGTCCTGGGCGACGACTGCGCGAGGGCCAGGAGTCTATCCCTGACCCTTCGCTGGATCTATCAGTCTGAGTTCGAGAGCCTGCTGAAGACTGCCGGCTACTCCCATTGGAAGGTGTTCGGTGGCTTCCACGGGGAGCCTCTGGCCGGAGAGGGACAGGAAATGGTGTGGATCGCGATCGCATAGGTTGGGAACAACCTCGCCGGTAACGCCGCCAAGGATTTGGCCTTCGTGTTTGAAAAACCCGGGCTAGACAAACTGCTGCTTCAGACCGGCGATGGCCCGATTTGTCTTCGCCTCCGCGTCGGGTGCTTCCGCGACGATTGCTTCTTTCGCTTCCTCCACGATCCGGGCTAACTCGGGCGGAAACCCGCCATGCACGGCGACGAACGACTGTGCCCGCCTCTTCAGTCTAAAAGACATGCGCTCAATTGGCGGCATCGACCGGTAACTTCTGATGATGCTGAGAACCCTATCCTTGTCCTGAGGTAACTGGCCCTCCACCTCCCAGAGTAAGTTCGACATCTGATCGCTGGCCAGGTAGGAGTGGCAATTCAGGTTCTCGACGAACAACTCTATCTCGGCGACCATCTCGTCTTCGCTGAGAGCGCCAAACTCGCCTCCTACCATCCTCCCATAAAGATCGGACCCGCCTCTCACAATGAGGCTGCGAAGGCGAATGAAATCACCATCGATCTCGCTAAGAACCCGCGCCGAATCGAGCGCATGCTTAACCGACCACTCCCGTCCACCGAGACCGGGCATGTAGTACTCTGAAAGGGATATACCCGCAGCCGTCACTTTTTTGCCCGCGTCGATGTGCTGATCGCCGGTAACCCCCTTGTCCATGAAGGCCAGCACCTCATCACAGCCCGACTCCATGCCGATATGGAGACGGCTGAGACCGGCCGTCCCTAATTCTCGCATATCATCCATCGAGTGATGATTTACCGTTCTCGACCGAGCATATGAAGTCACGCGCTCGATTGTGGGAAAGGCGCTCTTGAGGTGCTTGATCACCTCGACAAGCTCGCGCTGGCGCATGATTATGGCGTTGGCGTCTTGAAGGAAAACCGTCCTCGCCCCGGAATTGAGCCAGTTGCCCACGATAGACAGGCTCTGATAGCGCAGAATCAAAGTTTCCCGATCGGCTGCCTCTTGCCCGTAAACCTCCGGCATTCCGCGTATTACGGCACCAATTACCTCATCGGTGATCGCACCACCGTAGCCGAGGGACCGGGAAGCCCGCTCCAAACCCCCGGCAATGGCCCTGGCCACATCGATATCCCCCTTCACCTCGCCCAGGCTGCGATACTCGAATCGCTTTCCCTTATAGGTGTTACAGAACAGGCAGCGATTCCAGGGGCAGTTGCGATTAACTCTGATCAGAAGTGAGCGATCCTGTCCCTCACTAGGCGGTCGGATCGGTCCCAACTCGAGATGGCAAGCCGAAACTGGGGAAAAGTCGATGCGGATTGAGACGGTAGTCCCTCTTTCGTTAGTCATACCATTTCCCTCCTCTCATCATATTGTAGCCGTAAGACGGCGATATGGCAATACGTACGGCCTATTGCGAGTCGTGCGCCGTGGATGATTGACTCAACCCATCAAAGCTGTATAATAGCGAGAGCAAAGAACGAGACAAACTTGGGAAAGAGGCAGGGGTGAGGCGAGGAGTTAGCTGGTACGTCACCGGGAACCTGGCGGTGATTGTCGTCGTTTTGGGGGTATTCTTCTTCTGGCAGGCGGCCGAGGCGCCGCGTCGGGTGGAATCAGAGACCGAGATTCCCGCCATCGAATCGCCGGAGCCGCAGGTGCAAGTCCTATCCGAGCAGACAAAAGAGACGACTGTAGCGGTCACCACAACCGCCGGGACTAACAAAGTTCTGGCCTCGCCGCCAGTGACTGCAAGCAATCAACTGACAGTACGCGTTCCCATTCTTATGTACCATCGCATCGACCGTCTTCCGCCCGATGCTGATGCTAGCCGAACGTCGCTCAGTATTATTCCCACTGATTTTGACACGCAGATCCGCTTTCTGAAGGATCGTGGTTTCACATCTCTATCTCTAGCCGACGTATATGACGCACTGCAGGGGAAGCGCACTCTGCCTGCCAAACCGGTGGTTCTCACCTTTGACGATGGTTACGCCGACAACTACGCCAACGCCTTCCCGATCTTGAAACGTTATAGCTTCCTCGGCACCTTCTTTGTTCTTACCGACGTCACAGGGACGGGAGAATACATGAACTGGGACCAGTTGAAAGAGATGTCCCTGGCCGGGATGAAGATAGAGGTTCATGGCCGCACCCATTCGGACGTAACCAGGATGACTGCTGCCCAAGTGATAAACCAGCTAAAGGGCGCCAGGGAGGCCCTTCAGGCCCGTTTGGGATTGGACGCCAGGTTTTACGCCTATCCATCGGGCAGGTATAACGACGAAGTCATCGATATAGTCAAGGCAAACGGCTTTCTCGCCGCGGTCACCGTCAACTACGGCACCGAGCAAACGCTCCAGAAGGCTTTCGAGCTAAAACGTGTGCGCATCGATGGCAGAGACGGCTTCTCCGTTTTCGCCCGCAAGTTGGGCGAAATTCCGTAGGGCGGAGCGAATAGTGGGTAAGGACCGAGGGCCCTGATCAGCTCAAAGGCTGCCTAAACCGTCAGGACTTGAGGCTTTAGCCGGCCAAAGCCCTTCCAGATTCCAAACTCTGTCTGGCTTGACCAACCAAACTGCAGGTTTGATGACAGCTAGGCGATGAGGGATTGGCATGGGGCTTCAAACGCCAAGCCTGGCTAAAGCCTCAAATCCTGGCGACGGTCCCCCTTTTCTTCCTTTCACCCGGGCGCTATCCGCCGATTGACCTGGTCAGGATAAACACAAGGTAGGCCGCGTACCAGACGCCACCAACAA
>JAUSEJ010000784.1 GCA_030650265.1 Dehalococcoidia bacterium
GGACTGTACTTCCCGGCCAGCAGGATACTGGCAAGGTAACCGGCCAGCCCCAATCCAACCAGGACGGCGGCGAATTGGCAGACCAGCCACCAAACAAAATGGTTACGACCGGCTGAAGCCTCAAGTCCTGGCGCAAGATCAGGAGTTGAGGCATTAGCCGGATTGCCCCCCTCTTTTCTGGCGCGAGTCGACCAGAACAGACGCCGGGTCGCGAGGGCAAAAACGAAGCCACTGGCTATTAGCAGCGAGACGCCGGGGAAGATACTCCACAAGGCAGCGTCGAGAGGAAGCAAAGGACGGGAGCGAAAGAACTCCATGACGAGGTCTTCGTTCAGAAGGCACTGTCCAGCAGCCGCGCCTATGGCCGAAACCAACATAGCGACAGAAAACAATATGCCCGAAATCGAGAATCTCCGTCTCTTAATGCCGCTATTCGCCTGAATCCGAGTCATATTGTTCTCACTGCCCTGGCGCGAACTTCTGCAAGCGATGATTGAAGGTATCGGCTACATACAAGTTGCCGGCCACGTCGACAAATAGACCCACCGGCTGGCGGAATTGACCGGCCCCACCGCCCACCTCGCCTATGGCGCCAAGGGGCTTCATGTTCCCGTCGTACCGCACCACCTGGTGCCGTTCGGGTTCCGTGGCGTAGACCGAGCCGTCAGAAGAAACGGCAAGATGCTCTCCATTGGCAGCTACGGCGTCAGGCACCCGCCATTGCGCCACATATTTACGCTGTGAGTCAAACTTCTGGATGCGCTTGTTGCCGACATCGGAGACAAGCAGGCTCCCGTCCTCCAGAACCACTACGTCAACCGGTTCCAGCAACTGGCCATCGCCGCTGCCTTTGGCGCCAAACGAGCCGGCGTATTCGCCAGTAGAGCGATAGATCACGATGCGACAGCCCCCCGTATCGACGACATAGACGTTGTCTTTGGCGTCGATGCCCATGCCCCGGGGATGGAAGAGCTGCGCCTGGGGTCCGCCAAACTTGCCTTTGAACCTCCCGCCTTCATCGAAATGCTGAATCCAGCCGGTGGCCGAGTCCAGAACCAGCAACTGGTTCTGGCTGTCCAACACGGCGGCAAGGGGCTCCTGAAATTCGCCATCGGCATTGCCTCGCTTGCCTATCTTGATCGATAACTTCCCGTTCCTATCGAACTTCTGGACGCGGGCGTTCCCCGTGTCCACGACATAGATGTTGCCATCTCTGTCAATCGCAACATCTCTCGGCTCGTTGAATTCGCCGTCGCCGCTACCCTTTCGACCAACCTCAAGCGAAGGCTGAACACGCTTTGAGGCCACAACGGGTGCGGGACCGGGATCAGGCGTCGGTACCGGCGACGGCGTA
This sequence comes from Dehalococcoidia bacterium, assembly GCA_030650265.1. Next base: position 1,355 of record JAUSEJ010000784.1, read on the forward strand.
ACCACCGGACGGGGTTCCGGAACGGGTGGGGTCGGAATGGCTGAGGGGGGTGGATAGGACCCCTGCGGCGGAAACAAAAAGTCCGACGGGACCAACTCCCGGGTCCTCCCGGGCATCACCCAGTAGAGGTAGATGTGCGAGAAGCCATCCCTGTCCAAGAAGCGCAAAGTTATGTCATGGAGGCCGGCCGTCAAATTTACGGGAGCCTCCAAATACTGATTGTTCACCTTGTTGTCCACCAGCATCTTGCCATCAATGTATAGCTGAGAGCCGCTGATGGATTCAGTGCCAAAGGCATAGCGGCCGGCCGCGGGCGCGTATACTTTTCCTGTCCACTCGACGCTGTAAGGGCGCGGCAGTGGGATTAGATGGAAGTAGAAGGCAATCGACGGATCGATTTGGGCGAAGGCCGGGGGTCCTTGCCAATCAGGCGTACGATAATAGTTGCCTTGAAGGCCATTGTTAGTTACTGGCGGCAAGTACAGATAGTCGCTCGTGATGATGGCCATCTGACCCGAGGGGATCTGCCACTTGACTCGGAGGCCGTCGTCTCCCTCCTTCACGCGCGCCTCCAGCCGGATTGCATGGTTCCCTTTAGCGAGAGTTACCTCAGCCTGCGCGTTGTCGGTCGTATCCACTAGCTCCGTCTCGTCGAGGAATAAGGTTGCCGTGGTCTTTCCCTCCAACGCAAAATGATAGCTACCGTACTGGGGAGCATGGATCGTTCCCTGCCATACGCCCACGAAAGGCAACAGTAACGGTGGGTCCTTGCTCCAATCGAATTCAAGGCGATCAGCCTTTGCCGTGACCTTCGGATTTCCCTCTTTCTTCTCCCCGGGATAGAATCCCGCGTTCAGTCCCTCGATTCGCTCGATAATCTGGCGGCTAATGCGGACATCAAATACCGTGGGCGGCCCGCCGTAGGGCTTGTTGGTGACCTCCTCGAAGCTGCCGCCGGGATAGTATCGTTTGAGTTGATTGTAGGCGGCCAATTGCTGGGGCTCGAGGAAGATGGCCACGCCCTGTCTTTTTGTCCGCAGCGGAATGCCGTTGGCCACATCGAAAACCTGATAGGCGGGAGCATCCGGTGTGAGAAAACGAATCGACGGATGGCCGTTGTAGGGCGAAGACACATAGATGTCGTAATCCGCCGACTTCAGTCCCCGCAACCGATAGGCGACACTGGTCTCAGCCGTAGAGAAGGCGTTCCACGAGGCAAAGTCTGCCGCCTGCCTGGTGAAGTAGTCGAAGTGATTGACCTCGCCAACCCAGGCGAGGGTAGCCACAACCAACAGTGACCCCACCGCAACCCACGCCGGCCTGCCGGCAAGAGAATTTGCCAACGACCTCCTGATAGGCAATTCTAACCTTGTTGGCACCGCCCCTACGGTATTGGACAGAGAATCCACAGACGAACCGTCCCAGGCGCGTCCATCCACGTTCATCCGCGGTTCCGATCGTAGCGACGGCCAGGTCTTTCGATATCCTTCGATTGTTTGCCAAAGCAAGCCGAGGGGAAGCGAGGCAAAGGCGATGACCGCCGGAATGACGCCGATCGAGCGCAAGGCCTGAGGCGCCTCGAACTCCACGGAATAGACTCCCCCCGCGATCATAACGACAAACATGGCGAGGAGGGCAAAGTGAGCGGACTTTCGCCAATTCCACAAGCTGTAGCCTGCGCCGAGAACGAACAGCGCAGCAGTAAACCGATCGAGCATAGGCTCGCCGGGAATATTGTGGCGGCCGTTGGGGTCACCCCTCAGGTTGAACATCAGGATGTGCTTCTCGATGTTGCTTCTCAGAGCCGTCCACCCTTGCTCCGGCGTCTTCCCCGCAAACACCGAGGCGGAGTCGGTGCGCGCCGCAAAACCCTGCGGGTTGTCGTAAGCATATTTCAAGAGTGGCGCGGACACCAGCAGGGCGGCGATACCAAAGGCGATCAGCCCCGGCACGGCGCAGTCCTTCCAGGAAATACGGCGCCACTCGAAAACAAGCTTGTGGGCAATGAAGAGGACGATCACCACTGGAAAGAGACGGAAAGCCATGTAGGTATTAAGGCCGAGGCCGAGGGCCACTCCCCCCAGAGCGAAGTCGGCTATTCTCCTTGTCCGAAAACCCCTCTCGAGGAAATAGAGACTGGCGCAGGCAAATAGCGACAGAAAGGCAGCGTCGAAGGCGATCCGGCTGAAGTTAACGTGCCAGCGCGAGATGGCCAACAAGAAGGCCGCTACCAGAGCCGCATATGGTCCAAAGAACTGGCGGACAAGCCGGTAAAACACCGGTATGGTTAGCAACCCGGCCACAGCGGCGGTCAACCTCAAAGCAAACAGGTCGACTCCCAACAACGTGAAGAAGAGGGCGTTAACGTAGAATGAAAGGGAAGCGCGGCCAAAATTGGCCTCAAAGTAGACCGGAAACGACTTGCCCGCGGCGACCGGAATGGCGTCCAATCCATTGACCGCTTCGTCGAACCAGACGCCAAATGGCATGCTGTCCAGAGAGGGGAAGCGCATGTAAGCGGCAACAAGGATGATGACGACGATCGCTGCCAGTTCCCAGTTAGAAACTAGGACCCTTTTGGCTGCATCAACACTGCGTCCGGCTAAAGCCTCAGCTTCCGGGCCTGTCGCGCAGGACATCGAGGCTTCAGCCGGGAGGCGTTGCCCTTCACCTAAACCCGCCGCAGTATCCCATGCCCGCGCCCCAAGCAACATACAGACGATGCCGGCAAGGAAGGCAAACCAGCCATTGAGAGGCATGAGGTTACCCTGAATCGTGAACAGGGCATAAACAGCCAGCGCAACGGCAAGCAAGGCGTACCGCAACACCATTGACGGGGTGCGCGGGGAAGGCAGCGCCAGGAAGGACCCTGCACCGCCGGCGACGACTCCTCCCCCGGGGAAAGCCGCCACGAACAGAGCAATTCCGACGCCAAATAGGAGCGCGGCGTCAGACATGAACGGCCTGCTTGCCATGAAGTGCTGTGCGACCGCGCCAGCACCGATCGCCAGTAAGCCTAATAGCAGGGATCTGACTGGTTTGCGCCTGTGAGACACGGAACCTACTTCAATGCTTCAAATTTCTGAACGCGATGGTTACCTGAGTCCGACACATAGATGTTTCCCTGTGCGTCCGTGGCCACCCCAATGGGCATGTTGAACGAACTTCTATCGGTGCCAGGCTTGTTTATCACACCCAGCAAAGTACCCGCCGCCGAGAAACGAAGAAGCCTGTGGTTCTCCGGGTCAGTTACCAGAATGTTTCCGCCGGGTTCAACCGCCAGGAGCGGCTTATTCAGAATGCCCGTGCTTTCCCAGCCATTAACCGGTATCTGGGCAACGAATCGGAAGCTCTTGTCAAACTTCTGGATGCGATGATTCCAGGTGTCGACCACATAGATGTTTCCATCCGCATCAACGCCAATTCCTACCGGCTCGAGGAATTGACCATCGCGACTGCCAAGGCCGCCAAACGCTCCCACGAACTCACCGCGGGCGTTGAACTTCTGCACCCGGTGGTTGCCAGTGTCCGTGACGAAGATGTTCCCCTCGGTGTCTACCGCAATGCCGCGGGGCCCGTAGAACTTCCCGCCATTGCCCTGAGCGGCGCCCCTGGTGTCGACATTATCTCCCCACTTGGTCACGAATCTTAGATCCGAATCGAACTTCTGAATACGATGGTTCCAGGTATCCGCCACGTAGACGAAGCCCTCGGCGTCGACCGCAATGCCCCAGGCGCCACCCGTGTTGGGCATGAATTCACCGTCGCCACTGCCCTCACTCCCGACCTGGGCAAGGAATTTGCCGTTAGCATCGAACTTCTGGATGCGACGATTGAGACTGTCCATAACGAATATGTTGCCTTGCCGGTCTACCGCAACCCCCTTGGGCTCGTTCAATTGACCGGGAGCGCTGCCCTTAGCGCCGATCGTCAATACACTATTTATGTTAAGTTGCCTGTCCGTGTACTCCCTTGGCGGTTCCGGCGGCGCGGCCCGGGTGATCGTCGTTCCCACCAGGTCCTTTTGCACGTAGAAGTCGCCGTTCTCGGAGCCAAGCTGGTTGGAAATCTCGCGATACAACACGTAACGCCACCACCGGCCCCAATTGGCCACATCAGAGAGATCGCTCAGGAATTTCTCCGGCGTCAAACCCCGATAGTCCTCGGGGAACCACCAGCGATGGTGGTACTTCTCCGGCTGACCGTATTTGGTCAGGAAAGGCTTGGCCTGGTCGACGTTGCTATCGTGCAACAGCAGAATCGAACCAATCGGCGCCACCGACATATTGGTCAAGACCGGATAGTCGACGTTTTTGTAATCCCGCAGATACCAGGCCCAGGGCCAGGAGAAGCCACTGTTGGCGTCCACCGTGATCTTGATATCCTTGCCCTGTCCCGATCGCAAGGCAATCCTGTCGATCTCCTCTTTGATTTTGGGAACCTCGGGCGAAGTCTGGGTGTAGACAAGCATCTCGACCGGAATGTCGCCATTGGTGTAAGTCACCAGCATGGCGGAATGGATCGTGAAGACAAACAAAATACCAATAGACGCGAAACCAAGCACTTGAAGGCTACGAATCCGTCCCAGTCTAGACCCGACCCGCACGGCCGCGGCCACCGCCAGGCCAAGCAGCAGGACAAGGGCTATGCCTTGCGCATTTCTCCCCACGGCTGCCGGGCCACTGGCCGGCCCAATCGCTCGCAAAGTGGCCAGTATCCCAATCAATATAGCCGGAATGAGCAGGGCAAAGACCAGGGTATTCCGGTCTAGCCATGAGCGCCAATCTATCCTGTCGACCATCTGCCCCAGAAACCTGGCGGCTAGAAGGATGAGCGGTAGCGCTATATGCAGGAGAAGCCAGGGCATCTTCTCGCCTGCCACGGCGTAGGCGATGAGGCTGGCAGCAGACCAGTAGATCAGGAATAGGTCAAAAACACTGCGTTTCAAGATAAAGTAGACTGTTGCCACCAGCGCCAGGGCCACTGGTAGGAATTCGTAAATAACCAGAAGAACAAGATAATAATAGAGTGGCTGATCGCCCCGCTTAACATCGTGCTGGAGAAGCCAATACCCCAGGGACCCCCAGATCCCGGAACCAAATCCGGGCAAATTGGTGAAAAAGGTCGTGTAAAGAAGGACGAAGATAGCGTAGAAAATACAGGCAGCGAATAGCCACACCCGTCCGAAGAACCTGAAGCCGACAATAGCAGCAATCGCCAAAAAGACGGCCACAACGACTCCGCCGGCTAATCCATCGTTCGGCAACACGATGCCCAGCAAGGACGTCTGACCGGTGAAGGTCAGGTTCAAGCGCTGCTGAATTATCGTCATGCCAGCCGAAAGCTGGGGAAGATAGAAGGTGCTCAGGAACAGGGCCAGGATCAGGGCTGGATGCCAGCTTTCGAGATTCACCTTGGACTGAAAGAGCGAAGACAACCGCCGGGCACCCAGTGCCAGGAAGAACAGGACGAAGATCGCAATAGTAATGAAGGTCACCTCTTTGGTGGCGAAGCTCAGGCTGACCGCCGCGGCAGAAATGTACAGATATGTGTTCTTCCGTTCGGCCATGTATCGCCACAGGGCAATCACCAGAACCATTGTCCAGACGGCGATGAAGATATCGTTCCTGATGAAGCGGCTGTAGTAGAGCATTGAGGGAGAAAAAGCCAACATGACGGCAGCTAGAACAGCGCCGGTGCGACCAAGATAGTTTCTTATAAAATAGGGTAAAGCCACGAGCACCGTACCAAACAGGGCTGGCACAATGCGCGCCGCATAATCGCTGACGCCAAACAGAAAGTAACCAAGAGCTACGGTATGAAATTGGAATGGCCCGTGCATCATCGGATCGTGCTGGTAGCCGCGCCCCGAGAACAAGTAGAAAGAGTAGAGGGCGTGGAGGCTCTCGTCGTGGTGAAGGGCTCGCGTCCCGAGGTCCCAGAAACGCATGACAAAGGCAATGATAACGAGGATCGCGTAAAAAGCGATCTCCCAGTTTAGCGAAAAGACGTTAGTGGCCGGCAGCGCCAGTAGACCGTCCTTAGTCGATGGTCTCTCGTCATTTATCACGGGTAGTTCCTCGTTTTGAGACATTGTCAGTCGCCTTTCACTTAAGGAGATACAGCATTGCCGGCGCGTCCTTGCGCTTATCGGGAGGCTCGTCGTACATTAGCCAGCGCCAGAGTCCGCGCAGACCGTCAGCCTCGCCGGTCCAACTGGTCGTCAACACAACCTTTCTGGCAACGTAGCTCTCGATCTTGACTCCCGGCGGTGGCTCCACAGCCCAAAAAATAACCTGTGCGCTGGACTGGGGACTTGTTGTGTATTGAACGGCGGTATAGTTCCGTAGATACCATTGAATCGGCAACCTCAAGTCTGGATCGACGACTATGCTGATGCCCTTGCCGAGAAACTTCGCCGTCGCAACGTCGCCGATCTCAGCCACAGCGTCAACCAAAGACCGTGACGTGACAATTGAGGCCAAAACGCGGTCCTCCGGTGCGGCAAAGGCGGTTCGCCAGGTTGTATGAACGGAATAGGCGACCAGCAAGGCCAACCCGAACAGGGCGGCGTAAGTGCCAAACCGCCTACCCCCGTAGAGGATAGACGCCGTTGTCACCATAACAGCGATAACCACTGCCAGTAACACCAACATCCACTGGTACCAGAAAACCGATTGTCCTTTGCGCGTCAGGTCGGCAAGCATCAGCAACGCGTAGGTCAGGAACAGCGCCCCGGCCAACAGCAGTCCCAGACCGGCCACCGTCTGCCTCCCAGGGGAGAGGAGGCGTGCGTCGCCAGCCGGTCTTTCAGACAACCAGTTAGAGACAATCCCCCCCAATGCTTTACCCATCTCGCCAACTAACGAACCGGCGAGCAGCGCCAAAGGCAGAACAGAACCGATCAACTGACCGCCGTGCTTATTGGTGGCAAAAGCGCCCACAGCGAGACTGGCCAGAGCCCAAAACAGCAGAAGGCCTCCAAGTCCAAGAGACCGCCGGCCCAAATGCCTATCCCACTTGCTCGTATAGTAGAGAGCCGCTGCCACGCCACAAGCCGTAATTAGTGGCTCGTAGCCGAGCAGGAGGTGAAGATGATAGTGCCACGGCCTGCTCTCCGGTATGAGGTTGAATTCGGAAATCCAGGCCGACAGGGCAGGGAGCTGGAGACCAGAGACATCGCTGAGAAATCCGGAACCGACAAGGACGAACACCCCGAGCAAAACCAACCCTGCCTGCCTTAAGTCATGCCGATCCTGTCTCAGGCTATTCCATGCCAGGAAATACTCGTTAGCTCCATTACCCAAAGCGGACAGGAGGGCAAAGAACACGGCGAAGATGAGGACGGTGGACAGACCGGTAGCGCCGGCATTCAGAAGAAGGGCGACTAAACCAGCGCCGGCGATCGCCCATCCGGATCTTCTCTCATCTATATAGCGGACGATACACACGAGAAGGCCAAGAGACAGGGCTGCAGCGAACGCCTCTCCCGATAGGGTGCGCGAATAGAAGACGAAGGTCGGCGAAATCGCCAGGAAGAGCGACGCCATTATGGCGCCGGAATTGCCGAGTCGCTCCCGGAGAAGCCACGGCAGCAGAACCATCGCCGATCCGATTAGCACGGGCGCCAGTCTCGCCATAAAATCGTTATCGCCGAGGGCAAAGAAGGAGAGGGCGGTAAAGAGAGTCACCAGAGGCTCCTGCCCTGATATTGGGAACTCTCCCCGCATCAACTGCCAACCGCTGAGCGCCCTCGCCGCCTCCCCCAGACTCAAAGGGTAGCTATCGAGCTGCGCAATGCGAACGGCAAATCCGAGGATGAAGATAGCGGCACACACCACCAACTCGCACGAGAGAAATCCCGGCATCGAAATGACGGTGTCTGGCTTCGGCGGACGCAGCGACCCTACTGCTGTGGGAGCAGCCTGCTTAGCAACGCGACCCTGTCCGCGCCTGTCTGGGTTGACCCTCTTTTTGATAGGAGTGGACATCGCTGCCTGTTCTAGCGCCTCACCCTGTATATGGCGGTAGTCTCATTCTTGAAAACCGTATCCATAAAGACGGCAAACCTATCGAGGGCTACCTGCCCGTACTTGCTGCGTTCAAGATTGCCTGCGTAAACGTACGTCACATTGTACTTTTGGAGTAGTGTCAGGACCTGCGTCCGGTCGGCGCTGCGGAACAGCGTGTCTATGTCTTCAGGCCGACCCAGATAGGCTTTGTCGGAGCCTCGCCACTGCATTTCGTGTCCGGCCCACCCGAGAACGTTCGGCAGGCCGGTGCGGGTAGCCACCCTGGCATATTCTGAATACTGACCACCGGTCGCCTCCAAAATGACAGCGCTATCAGGTGCATTGGCATTCAGCCATTGAATCGCCTGATACTCGTCCGTATTCTCACCCTTCACGTAAGCCGTGCCATCCAGCGTCGGCGGACCGGCGAAGTTATTGGTCTTGCTGAACACCGCTGCAACCGGATAAACCAGAGATCCCATTGTCAACGCCGCCGTCAGGGCCAGAAACGCCAATCCGACCGGTTTCCAACCGCCATATAGCAGTCGGCGGCTGACGTAGTATAACCCATAAGCTGAAGCCAACGCAAGCAGGATCCAGGCCTGGTAGTAGAGCTTGAACACGGTATTCATTCTCGTGCCAAAGACATCGCGAATGAAGAAAAGCTCGCAGCCCAGGACGAGGGCAAAACCAACCGCCATCAGCAATAAGGCGAAGACTACGCCGGTATCGTGTTCCACTCTCGCCTCACGCTGTCGAGATTCGCTCCTCAAGCCGCCCTTTAACCATGAGTTCAAGATTGAGAGCGTGGCAATCGCCGCTGCGACCATGGGCACCAGACGCCAGGCCCGCTCACTGAGGAAGGTCGACAGGGTGTCATCGGCAGGGGGTCCTGGCGGTCTTGCCAAAATCGCCACAAATGCCCACACGGCAACAGACGCAAATACCACGACGACGGGCCAAGAAGAAATCGCCCGATCAATCGCCCGACCATGTCCCGAATTGCCCCTACCTCTGGCCCAGGCCTCTCGCGTTAAAACGGCGAGAAACGTCACCAGCACCGTGAGAAAGAGTCCCCAGATGATGGCGAAATGAACGAACTGAGTACCCGGTCCGAGCACCGGCAGAACGCCGGAAGCCTGAGACTGGAATCCGACGTAGAAAGGCAGATAGAGGACCACCCCACCCAATCCGACGACGACGCACAGGGCTGCCACGGTTAGTACCAGTTCGAGGCCAATGGTCCGGCGCACGAGGAACATGCCGACGCTGGCGCTGGCCAAAAACAACAGGGTCTGCGTGGGGAAGTCCCAGCTATTGAGGAAGCCCAGCGAGCCGAGAATTATGGACGCCATGCCCAGCGTCGGCCAGTGCCTCCGCAGCCAGACGCCCAAACCCTGCCGGATCAGGGACATAGTGATCCTGCCTTTGACTGTACCACTGGCTACCATGGGCAACGCGAGCAGCAACTCCTCGCCCTGGCCGATCACATTGAGGCTCAAGGCGATGGACAACAAGCCGAAGGGGAGCGCCATAAGGTGAGGATGCATGTCGCCCAGCAGGAAGCTGAAAAACGGGAACTCGGTGATAGTGTAGTCGGCCCGATCGCTCACGGCGGTGACCACTCCCTGAGGATCCAGCGTATACGCCAGAGTGTTTATCACCCGCGTGGCTCGCCACCACCACCAGTTCTCCGTGGGATACCATTGGACGCTGGTGTAAGGCTGTAGAGCGTCCTTTATGCCAATCCACCGCCACAATTCGGCCGTTCCGAGGTGGTGAGCTCGTAAGACCTCCAGCAGTCCCTCCAGGTTTCCGACCCCCACGACAAACAGGGCTCCCAGCAACCCCACGATAATGGGCGCCATCCCGGCAGACACGGGGTTGGATACGGGGGCGGGCATCCTTCCGAGAAGGACACCGCCCCTACGGGAAACGGGTTCGGCATCCGGTCCCAGCGGTAGGGGCCGTCCCCCCGTGGCGGCCCCGGCTGCCTTCGTGCCTACGCCGTCGCGAAAAGTTGCGAGATTGAAGGCGATGCTAAACGCACCTACTGCCACCAGACCGAACAGCATCGACAGGCTGAGATTATAGGCAACGCTGGTAACGATGCCGCTGAGCTTCGCCAGGGTGGCCATGATTAGATAACCGAAATAGTAGTAACTGATCGCATTGCCGGCCAGCCAGGGGTCGTTCGGTGGGAAGAACTCGCTCCGGTAAATGGCGTTCATGAAGCCGAAGTCCATCGGCTGCTCGGTCGTCCTGATCTCCGGATTGTAGGATCGAACAAAGGTCCATAGGAGGAAGGCCAGTAGAAACAAACCTTCCTCGATCAAAATCGTCCTTTTGTTGTCGCGGATGAAAGCAACTAGCTCCTCCCGACGGCGTGAGAAGAGCAGCAAAGAACCGAAGAAGAAGACGAACAACAGGACGACGATGGAGCCCCGCGAATTTGGCAAAACGTGGGCTATGCCACCGAGCCAGAGAGCATAAGACAGGAGGAGAATGCCCAATGGTTTGCAGAAGGCGTACCCCCGATCCGGTAGGCGGGCAAACAGAAGGAAGGTCACCGGTAAGGCGACAATGCCGATCAGTTGAACAACTACCCACCAGGTAAGGGTTTCAAGCACGTGCTACGACCACATCTCCAGTAGTTCATGACAGAGTAGGGTGAAGGGTTGAGGGTGGAGGAGAACGTGCCCCTCAAAGCTTCACCCTATTATCGAAACAAGGCGTTCACGAATCCTTCGGGGTCGAACTCGGCCAGATCGTCGAGCTTCTCGCCAGAACCCACATATGTGATGGGGATCTTGAGTTCCTGCGCGATGGCGAAGGCGATCCCTCCCTTTGCCGTCCCGTCGAGCTTGGCCAAAACCGTGCCGCTGATACCTACGGCCCGGGTGAAGTGCTGGGCCTGGATCAGCCCATTCTGCCCCGTCGTCGCGTCGATGACCAGCAGAACCTCATGGGGCGCCGATGCGTCGGCCTTAGCGATGACCCGTTTGACCTTCTTTAGCTCCTCCATCAGGTTAAACTTTGTGTGCAGCCTCCCCGCCGTATCGACGAGCAGCAAATCCACTCCTCTTGCTTTGGCCGCCTGCATAGCATCAAAGACCACCGCGCCGGGATCGGAGCCCGGCTGATGGGCGATCACCTCTACACCGACTCGTTCGCCCCAGATCTTCAACTGGTCGATAGCCGCCGCTCTAAAGGTGTCGGCCGCCGCCAACATAACCTTCTTGCCGTCCTGCTTGTACAAATGGGCCAGCTTGGCGATGCTGGTGGTCTTCCCCGTCCCATTGACGCCGACAACTAGCACAACTCGCGGCTTCGCCGCAAGAGCGCCGGCACTGATCGTGCCGGCGCTCGCCGTCACGGCACGCAAAACCGCCAGCATGTCCTGCTGAAGAGCCGCCTGCACCTCGGCGGGAGTCTTCAAACGCCCCTGTTTCACCTTCGCTCGCAAGTCTCCGACCAGCTTCGTCGCCGTGTTCACGCCGACGTCCGCCTGAATCAGCAGTTCCTCCAACTCATCCCACAGATCGTCATCTATCTTGCTGCGGCTGAACAGCCCGGTAACTTTAGAGAACCAGGCATCCCGCGTCCGCCGCACGCTCTCGTCGATTTTTCTCAAGCGACTGAACAAAAAGATTAACTCCTAACGACTCGAATCGGGCCAAATCATACCATTGCTACTCAAGGAGGTCAAGAAATCTACCAATCTGCCAACGATCATTGGACTTCTCTTCGACCAGATGCTATAATGTTTGAA
>JAUSEJ010000799.1 GCA_030650265.1 Dehalococcoidia bacterium
TGGCCACCGGCCGGGCGGCGTCGGTCCTGGCCATCGAGATCACCAAGCAAAGGGCCATCGTCGAGGCTGAGAGCCGGGTTCTCGGCGACTTCCTCGATGATCTGTTGACTGGCAATTTTGCCACAGAGCAGGCTCTTGCCGCTCGGGCCAGAGTTCTCGGCTATGACATCGCTATTCCCTATGCTGTCCTCGTATTCGGACTCGACGCCGTTTCTGTGGGAAGTGGTGATATGCAGAAGCTACGACATGACTTCATCGCCCACGTGTCAGACGCGGTGGTTCGACAGCAATCACATGCATTGCTTTCGGCCAAGGAAGACACGATCACGGTCCTTTTCCCGACGGAAGCAAATGGCGACCACGTAGCGATCAAGCGAAACGCCGAGCAGATTCGCCGTCAGGTTGCCGGCCGCTTCGAGGGAAACTCAGTTTCTGCCGGCATCGGTCGCTTCTATCCCCAGGTTAGAGACCTGCAAAAAGGATATCGCGAAGCAGAGCGGGCATTGACTATTGGCCAGAAGCTGCTCGGTGGCAGTCGGACCGTACACTTCGATGACCTTGGCATCTTCCGCCTGCTCTTTCTCCTGCAAGGCTCGCCCGAGCTGGTCGCCTTTTACGACGAAACGCTGTCCAGTCTCGTAGAGTACGATCGCCTGCATGAGGCTCAACTGGTGAAGACGCTCGAGACCTATTTCACCTGCCATGGTAATCTTAGCAAGACCGCCGAGGTTCTTTACCTCCACCGCAACACCCTGATCTATCGCATGGACCGCATCGCCGAGATAACCGGCCTCGACCTCGACAGCCCCGAGGACCGCCTTTCCCTCCAGGTCGCCCTCAAGATCCGGGAGATCCAGTTCGGGCAGCGGTAGGCTATACCCCAGCATAGGTATAATGCTGGCTTGGGATTTGCCGGTTGACAGTTGCCGGGGGCCAGAGTATTATGCCTTCAAATTCGCAGACTGATTAGACGGATCGGTCCGATCTGTTCTCATGGAGCAATCCGATGAGCGAGTCGCACCCCACCAGGCAGCCCGGGATCTTCACCATCGGCCATTCGAATCACGCCTTCGAGGCTTTTGTTGATCTCTTGCGGAGGCACGGGATCGAAGTATTGGTCGACGTGCGCTCCCAGCCATACTCGAAATATACCCCCCATTTCGACCATAGGAATCTTGAGGCCGCCATAGCGAACCAGGGGTTCAAGTATATGTATCTGGGAAAGGAGCTGGGCGGACGCCCGGACGGCGCCGG
>JAUSEJ010000802.1 GCA_030650265.1 Dehalococcoidia bacterium
CAGTTGGAGCCCGCCAATAGTGCCTGGCTCGAATAGCCGGCGGTAGGGCGATTCATTAGTCCCCATCTTTTCCACCTTTCTTGCGTGTTTATTTATTGCTAACCATAGTGACTTTTTATGTTTGGCGACCCGGCAAGCGACATAAGTGCACTCCGATTATAGCAGCGCACAGGGAGGGTCGTCAATCGCTTATGAGCCTGGGAGCTAATAGGCATCCATAGCTCACTCGAAGTTATCGCCGCCCCATGACGCTTCTTGGGTCTCCTCCGTCGGGCAACAGGTCTTACATCCCTGACATTCGCGGGCCATCTTGTACAGTCGGCCAAAGTTGATTCCCCAACCAACACCGAACACCTTCTGGGAGAAGATTTCCGCCTTTTCCGGGTTCCAGTAGGTTTCCTTTAGCTTCTCACAACTAGGCATGCGGAAATCGTAGGGCACAACGCCGGCGACCTTGCCATGCCAGGTGCGTTCCTCGGGCGGCTTCTTCAATTCCTGTGTGATGGCCGCCGTGACCAGGCCAACCCCTATAAGCTTAACTATCGTTCCGAGTTTCTTCATAATAATCTCCTCAAGTGCCGCTAAATAACGCCAGAAGGATGCCAGTTCATGACCCAAAATATGGCCCCCAGCGTCGAGATCTGCCGTTACGCCAGGTTCAATATCCACGCTGTCTTCGGGCGTTGCCGGTCTTAGTTCAATGTAAAGAGCGTCCGCTTAGGGGTCGTAGGTTATTCGCATTGTTATGCCTCCTGCCATTTCCGAGCCGAACCACTGCCTCTATTGTACCGCACGTTGCCCCGCTTATCAATCACCGTCAGGGCCAACACCTATCTTGACACCCAAGCGAAGCGGTGTATACTCGAATTACATGAAACTCCAAGGCCCTTCTTGGCGCTATGAACTGTGGATGGGCTTTTATTCACTCAGTTTGAGAAACAGGACTCGCACCATGGTGAGCCATTTATCGTTCCGGTTCGCACTTATCACCTTCACCGCCGCTTTGCTGGTCTCTGTGAGTCTCTACTTTTGGGTTTTTGCCGACCTCCCCAATCCTTTATCGCTCTCCAATCGCGCTGGCCTCGGATCGACCAAGATCCTCGATCGCAATGGGAAGCTGCTCTACGAGATTCCTGAACAGGCTACCGGAAAACGCACCCGCATTCCTCTCGATGATTTCCCTTCCTATCTTCTGCAGGCGACGATCGCCACTGAAGATGGAAGTTTCTACAACAATCATGGCGTCGACTTCACCGCCATTGCTCGCGCTTTCGTGGCCGACTTGCGCGACCGCCAGGTCGTTTCCGGCGCCAGCACGATCACCCAGCAACTCATCCGGTCTGCCCTATTGTCGGCGGACGAGAGACAGCAACGAACCTTCCAACGAAAGGCCAGAGAGGCTGTCCTCGCCTTCGCCATCACAAGGCTCTACTCGAAGGACACAGTCCTGGAAGCCTATTTGAACGAAATCTACTACGGTAACATGGCATACGGCGCCGAGGCCGCAGCCGAAGCCTATTTTGCCAAACCTGCTCGCAACCTCGATCTCGCCGAGTCGGCCCTTTTGGCCGGTCTCCCCCAATCTCCAGCAGACTATAATCCCCTCACCAATCTCGACGCCGCACTCCGCCGACAATCTCTTGTACTTGATTTGATGGTTGGCACTGGCTACATCACAGAGCAAGAAGCGGCGATGGCTAAGGGCGAGAAACTCGTGTTTGCTGCGGCCCCCTTCGATATCAAGGCTCCGCATTTCGTTGCTTACGCCATGGATGTCTTGGAGAGTGAATTCAGCGGACTGGGAATCGGCAAACGTGGACTTCGAGTAGTCACGACTTTGGACTACGGCCTGCAGTCGTCGGCGGAGGAAATCGCTCGGGCGCAACTCGCCAGGCTAACAGCCGATAACGTCTCCAATGCTTCGCTGATCGCCCTGGACCCGCGCAGCGGCGACATCCTTGCCATGGTCGTCAGCGCCGAGTACTTCGAAAAGAACATCGACGGTGCTGTAAACGTCGCCACCAGCCTCCGCCAGCCCGGGTCATCGATCAAGCCGCTCACCTATGC
>JAUSEJ010000812.1 GCA_030650265.1 Dehalococcoidia bacterium
TCGGCGCCAGCGGCCCTATCCTGGCCGGTTGGATCTACGACAGATTCGGCAGCTACCAGTTTGCCTTCGCCTTCTTCGCCTTTGCCTTCGCCACAGCCGCCGTTCTCGTCTACTTCGCCCGTCAACCTGGAAAGGCAGCGAAGGCCAGCGTTCCCGGGCTGTTGGACTGAGGACGTTCTTCTGATGTATAATTTGGTTAGAATGGGTCTATTTTGAGAGCTATGGCAGGTGTTTTGGCCATGGCTCATTTGTAACGGGTCAGGGGGAGATAGCGGCATGCTGAAGTGGCTGGGCAAGTTCCTTGGTGACACAAACGACAAGGAATTGAGGAAACAGCGTCCCATAATCGCCGAGATAAATGCGCTCGAGCCTGAATACGAACGGCTCAGCGATGAGGGGTTGCGCGACCTCACCGTCGAGTTCAAGGAGAAGTTGGCGGCGGGACAGAATCTCGACGACATTCTTCCTGAGGCCTTCGCCGCCGTTAGAGAGGCGGCCAAGAGGACTATCAAGCAGCGCCACTTTGACACCCAGCTCATGGGCGGCATCGTTCTTCATCAGGGCAAGATCGCCGAGATGAAGACCGGCGAAGGCAAGACGCTGGTCGCCACTCTGCCAACCTATCTCAATGCCCTGACTGGCAAAGGCGTCCACTTGATAACGGTCAACGATTATCTGGCCAAGCGCGACCCGCAGTGGATGGGGCCAATCTATCATCTGCTGGGACTCAGCCTGGCTAGCATCCAGCACGAGTCGTCCTATCTCTACGACCCCGATTTCGAAGCCGACGATCCCCGTTACAAATTCATGCGACCCATCTCGCGGTACGAGGCCTATCGCGCCGACATCACCTACGGCACAAATAGCGAATTCGGCTTCGACTATCTGAGAGATAACATGGTGGTCGACCTCTCTCAGTGCTCGCAGCGAGAGCTCAACTTCGCTATCGTCGACGAGGTGGACAACATCCTGATCGACGAAGCCCGGACCCCTTTGATCATCAGCGGCCAGGCAGAAGAGGCTACCGATAACTACTTTCAATTCTCCAAGCTAGTCACTCGACTCGTTAGAGAAGAGGACTACAAGATCGATGAGAAGGTTAGGGCGGTGTCCCTGACCGAAGTTGGCATCGGCAAGATGGAGAAATGGCTCGGCCTGGACAACGTCTACGATCCGCAGAACTACGGTTTGACGAGGTACATGGAGAATGCCCTAAAGGCCGAGATCATCTTCAAGAAGGACCGTGACTACGTGGTCAAGGACGGCCAGGTCATCATCGTCGACGAGTTTACAGGACGTTTGATGTTTGGCCGGCGCTACTCCGAGGGTCTGCACCAGGCCATCGAAGCCAAGGAAGGGATGCGGATACAGCGGGAGAGCGTAACGCTGGCGACCGTGACCCTTCAGAACTACTTCCGCATGTACAAGAAGCTGGCGGGTATGACCGGTACGGCGGCCACCGAGGCGGAGGAATTCCACAAGATCTACAAGCTGGACGTGGTGGTCATGCCTACCAACAAGCAGATGATCAGAACTGACTCTTCCGACCAGATATTCAAAACCGAGGAGGCCAAGTTCAAGGCCGTCGTTCGGGAGATCGAATCGCTCTATGAGTTGGGGCGACCGGTGCTGGTTGGCACCGTTTCCATCGAGAAGTCCGAGCACCTGAGCTGGATGCTTCAGCAGAAAGGTGTGGCCCACCAGGTCCTCAACGCCAAGTACCACGAGAAAGAGGCGGCCATCATCGCCGAGGCCGGGCAGGCCGGTGCGGTGACCATCGCCACCAACATGGCCGGTCGTGGCACGGACATTGTTCTCGGGTCGGGTGTGACGGACAAGGGAGGCTTGCACATCATCGGCACCGAGCGCCATGAGGCGAGGCGGATCGATAATCAGTTAAGAGGCCGCGCCGGTCGCCAGGGTGACCCGGGCAGTTCCCGCTTCTACGTCTCCCTCGAGGACGAGATTATGAAACGCTTTGGCGGCGACCGCATCAAAGGCTTCATGGAGTGGGCCGGTCTCGAAGATGACGTGCCCATCGAGCACGCCATTGTGAGCCGGTCATTGGAGAGCGCCCAGATCAAGGTCGAGGGCTATAACTTCGACATCCGGAAGCATCTGGTCGACTACGACGATGTCATTAACAAGCATCGCGACGTAATCTACACGGAGCGAAAGAAGATCTTGAGCGGCGCCGATCTCAAAGGCAACATCCTGGATATGGTTCTCGCCTTCGTCGGGACCACCGTCAACGCCTATCTGGTTGACGAGCATGGCGATGAGTGGGATACCGCTGGCCTGGTCGAGGCTCTTAGCCGGGTCATGCCCGTTCCGCCGGATATGAACGCCAACGCCATCGCCCAAATGGCCAAGGAAGAGGCAAGGGAGAGGCTTATCGAGCTGGCCGAGTCGCTTTATGAGAACAAGGAGAAGGAGATCGGTGAGTCCGATATGCGG
>JAUSEJ010000833.1 GCA_030650265.1 Dehalococcoidia bacterium
TTGATCAACGACGCCTGCGTCCTGGCCAAGAAGCCCAACATGCACGGAAGCATCTTCCGGTTCGAGGGCCAGGCGACAGTCTTTCTTCCCGGACAAGGATGCTACCGCTGCCTCTATCCGGCGCCCCCGCCACCGGGAATGGTGCCAAGCTGCCAGGAGGCCGGAGTGCTGGGCGTTCTTCCGGGCATGATCGGGGTGATTCAGGCAATCGAAACGGTGAAGCAGATCCTCGGCATCGGGACGTCTCTTGTCGGCCGGTTGTTGCTGTTCGATGCTCTCGCAATGGAGTTCAGGCAGGTGAGACTGCGGAAGAACCCGACATGCCCCATCTGCGGTGACAATCCGACTATTCACGAGCTTATCGACTACGATCAGTTTTGCGGGATTCCGGCGGTACCGCACTAGGGCGGGGACGGGTTCCTGCCACTGAAGTGGCAGGCTAATCGCCCATTAGCCACGGACTTTAGTCCGTGGGACCGATAGGAGACCGACAAGTAGAGACGATGCAAAAGGGGAATAGAATGTCTGTTGAAGTAAGAATCCCCACTGTACTCCAGAAGGCGGTTGGTGGGGCCAAGATAATTAGGGTGGAAGGACGAACCGTGGGTGAGTTGCTGGCTAACCTCGGCGAGCTTCATCCGGCTTTTCGTCGCGCGATCACGATGGATACCGGCGAGCTTCACCGGTTTGTCAACGTCTATATCAATGACGAGGACATCAGGTTTCTCGGTCTTCTGGACGCTCCAGTTGCCGCAGGAGATGTTGTCTCGATCCTTCCTGCCTTAGCCGGGGGATGCTAGATGGGTTTTTTCGCTCGCGGGATGGCACCCGACTCAGAGCCAGTCGAGGTTAAATCGATGAGAGCCAAAGATATTATCGACGCGATCGGAAACACGCCGCTTGTGGAGATGCCCTGCCTCACTCCTAAGCCGGAGGTGCACATCTTTGCCAAGCTGGAAGGACATAATCCGACGGGAAGCGTCAAGGATCGGATCGCCAAGTACATGATCGAGGGCGCTGAAGCCAGCGGCGAGTTGACGCCGGGGCGCGTCATTCTCGAATCTACCAGCGGCAATACCGGCATAGCCCTGGCGATGATCGGCCGGCGGAAGGGCTACGAGGTGACCGTGGTCATGCCGGAAAACGTCAGCGTGGAGAGACGCCAGTTGCTCGAGTTGTATGGAGCCAAGGTGATCCTGTCCGACGGCACCAAGGGTAGCAACGGGGCTATCGAAGTGGCGCGGGAGATGGCAGCCAAGGACAGGCGGTACTACGCTCCTTACCAGTATGGCAATCCGGCCAATCCCCTGGCCCATTACGAGACCACCGGAGCGGAGATCGTGCGCGATCTCCCCGAGGTTGACGTGTTCATCGCCGGTATGGGGACTGGAGGCACTCTCATGGGAGTGGGGAAGCGCCTCAAGGAGCACAATCCCCGGGTGAAGATTATCGCCGTGGAGCCCCATCCGGGCGAGCTTGTCCAGGGCCTGCGCAGCCTGGCCGATGGCTTTATTCCCGAGATAATTGACCTGAGTCTGCTCGACGGGAAGATGGTCGTGGACAGCAAAGACGCTTTCGCTATGACCAAGCAATTGACTCTGCAGGAAGGGATATTCGCTGGGATTTCCGCTGGCGCCGCCGTTCACTGCGCCTTGCGGACCGCCCGTCGCATGGCCAAGGGCAATATCGTCGTGCTTCTGGCCGATGGCGGCTGGAAGTATCTCAGTACGGGACTGTGGACGCACGAATATGAGGAGATGAAGGAGCAGATTGGCTCCAAGATCTGGTGGTAAGGAAGAAACCAAAGAAGAAAGGAGGAGAAGATGACTGAAGAGGTTAAGGTGGATGAGGAGCTGTGCCTGAAAGGCGACGTTTGCCCTTACACCTTCGTCAAGTCGAAGCTGGCGCTTGAAGAGATGGAAACGGGTCAGGTTCTCAAAGTGGTTGTGGACCATATACCTGCCGTGGACAACGTCCCCCGCAGCCTGGCGGCCGAGGGACACGAGGTTCTGGATGTAAGCAAGGTCAACGCCACCGACTGGCAAATCGTGGTGAGAAAAGCCTAGTCCTTCTGGCGGGAGGACTAATAGTTGGATTAGAGGAGAGAATTCATGGCCAAGATTGGCGTGTTACTCACGTTGGGCCCGTTCCAGTTCGAGAACTCGGAAACGGCGGTCAGCATCGCCGAGGCGGCGCTGGACAAGGGACACGAGGTCCAGATGTTTCTTTATCTCGATGGGGTGCTTAACCCGATCAAGCACCAGACCTTCCCGGACCTGGCCGCGATGCCGAAGGACCGGTTTGCCGGGTTGGTGGCCAGAGGCGCTAAGATCATCGCCTGCGGCATCTGTGTCAACGCGCGCGGTTTGGAAAAAGGGAAAGAGTACATCGAGGGCGTGAAGGTCGGCGGCCTACCCGATTTCGCTGAGATAGTCGGAGAAGTTGACCGGCTGGTCAAACTGTAGAAAGGAGGAGACGAAGATGGGCCAGAAACACGTTCTTTTTACCATTAATCATGCTCCCTACGGCAGTATCTACTATACTGAGGGCCTGCGGGCCGTGGTAGGGGTGACCTCGGGCATCGACGAGCACACTGTCGATGTTGTCTACCTGGGTGATGGCGTCTATTTCGCCCTCAAAGGGGTGGACAGGACCGACAGCGTCAAGTACATAGGCACCCTTG
Organism: Dehalococcoidia bacterium; assembly: GCA_030650265.1. Next base: position 2,684 of record JAUSEJ010000833.1, read on the forward strand.
CCGGCGCCGGTACCCGTCTGAAAGTGGAAAGGGAATCGCTCGAGGCGAGAGGCATCCGGCCGGACGAAGTGGCGGACGATGTGAAGATCGTCTCCCGCGGCGATGTAGCCTACTTGCTATTCCGGGCCGACGTAACTATTGACTTCTAGCACTGAGGAGGCAACCGATATGGCAAACTTGTATCTGATCGATAAGCCAAATGGCGAATCTGCGCTGGCTCTGGCCGCCCTCGATGGCGACGCCAAAGTAGTGCTCATCCAGGATGGTGTCTACCTCGATTCCGGCGACGCAAATGCGCATGGAGCGAAGGTCTATGCCATCGCCAAGGATGTGGAGAAGAGGGGTCTAAAGGCGAGGATCCCGGGCTTTGTTGAGGTCATCGACTATGGACAACTGGTCGATCTCATCGTGGACAATAAGGTGATCAACTTCTGTTAGTTGAATTGACGTGCGCGTTGGGTGACGTTTTCACCACGGAGACACGGAGAAATGCGTTGGTATTGTCTTCTGTTTGAGGGTAACCGAGTCTCTTCTGGCGTACAAACGGCGCTCAACGAAGAAAAAGAAAACCTCTGTGTCTCCGTGACTCCGTGGTGAAGACCGTACCTTATTACCGCTACCAATGGAGGGTAGGATGGCGCAGCGAGGAGGAAGACAATGGCGACAGCCAAAGTAGATCAATCTGTGGATATTCGTGGCCAGATTTGCCCTTACACGCTCATTCTAACCCGTGATGCGCTCAAGAAGATGGCGAAAGGGCAGGCGCTAGAGGTAGTTTGTGACTACGAGCCGGCAGCCACGGAGACCATCCCCAACTTCTGCGAAAAGAAGGGCTATCCCCTCGAATCTGTGCAGGAAGCGCCGGGGCTCTGGAAGTTGAGAATTGAGAGAACGGACTAGGGGACGGTTGAAACACAAAGCCTTTAAGCACTTGGTGTCTTGGTGCTTAGCCCACACCTGCGAGTTCGGAAAACTGACTACTAGCAACAGGAACTAACGTGACTGGAAATCCACTATTTGCGATCATAGCCA
>JAUSEJ010000842.1 GCA_030650265.1 Dehalococcoidia bacterium
CGGAGAGTTGTTTGTATTGGTGTCTTGACCACTGATGCTTTGGCCAAAGCTTTCGAAAGATATCCGGTAAATACCGCCCTTTTGTACGGTATAATACCAGTCGAACGGAGATACTTCGGGCATGATGGCTTTAAGATGGGGCGGCGCTGTGCTGGCGACATTGAGCTGCATCCGGCCCTCATAAGAGACGCCGAACATGGCGATCTTCCCATCGCTCCACGGTTGGGCGGCCAGCCATTCGGTGATGTCGTAGCCGTCCCACCCATCGATAGGATCGCTGAACTCGTCGCGAGTGCCAAAGGAAGCGCCTGTGCCCCGCATGTCCACAGACACGACGATATAGCCATATTTCACCAGTTTCTGGGCGGTGGCGTTGTTCATGACGGAAGTCCGAAGCTGGCCGTCCACCACTGTGGCTCGCTGGTAGCGCTTGGGCATCCAGGCCACCGGCAGAGGCTGACTGTGGAGCGCCCCGCCTTTGGTGGGACGGACGATATCCACGGCCAGCTTTGTTCCGTCTCGAACTGTCACGTATTGGGAAGAGCGTTTCCACCCGTCGAAACTCTCATGCGTGTAACCGCTGTATTGGCCGACTTTCGACACACGTTCATCAGCGTGCACCGTGGCGGATCCGATCGGCAAAGCCATCTGGGAGACCAGCAGCATAAGGCCAATGACCAGAGACAACCTCTTCCTTAATCGTACCATTCAATCCTCCTCTTAATTGGACTATATTAGCCCGGCAGAGTTATGGTAGCGCTTGTACCAATAGCCCGTATTTGGTTGTGCTTGTTATCTCTCTCCTCCCTTCACTCGAATACGCCGGCAATTGCGCCGCGTCTCACCACCCGCGTTGGCAAACCTGCCTTCTGACTATACCGCATCTGGCGGAATGATCGGGAGGGTGATGGAAGAGACGTACTTGCTATTCCGATGCACACTCACCGTAGGCGCGGGGTTCAGCGCGGGCGTTCCACCGTGCTGCCCATCCGCACCAGTGACATTTACCCGAATTCGGTGGCCAGGGCGAAAGATATACGATGTGGGCAACAAGTAAATAGCCAGTTCTACAGGGTTTCTTTCGGGCCAGAAGCGGGTAAGGCGTTCATAGTCATGGTCAATGAAGCAGTTGGTTTGAGCCTTGCTCGCATTTGTGCTGTGGCGGGCGCTGTCGTGGAAGTCGACGGCGACCTTCATGATGGGATGAGGGTTGGTTGCCGAAGGTGTCTCCGCTCTGGCAGGAGACAAGGGGACAAAAAAAGCTGAGCGGCCATGGGTGCTGATGTTTATGGCCGCAAGGGACAGTTCAAATGGTTGCGAATGCTTTGTCATGAAGCCCCCGTTTATACTCTAGCCATTTACAGCCTGGACTGTTGTCTGGGAGCATCCTATGATCCTAGGACGCTACCCAGACAATCAGGTGTTTCCAAGCCTTGGCGGAGGTCACCGAACCTCCTCCGTGATTCGAGCATATGGGCTTCATTGCCCGGCAGTTTATCATCCTTCAGCGGATGGACTGCGAGCCACCGACTCTACCGGGATCGTGTCTGCCAGTTCTTAGAAATCGCATATCAGCCCCCCGCAGGTGTCGCCGGGGCTGTTGTGTTGACGGCATCAAGGAACTTCTTGAGCCAGTTTGCCTTCTCCGGCACGTGGCCAACCATCCAATCGCCCCAGTTGCCGGCTGTTTCGAGAATTGTGACTTCGCCGCAGTAGTTTACGGCCACGCAACAGAGGCCGCAATACATTAGCCTGTTGAGTTTCTCGTAGAACTTGGTCTCCATCATCGCCTGATGATGAGCCTGGATCACGTCCAGATAATACTCTGTAGGCGGAAGCTTCTCCCGGTTGGCCGGATTCGATCCGTATACTGTTCCCGGCGGCAGGCCCAGATAGCCAACGGACGAGAAGGCGCCCAGCTTGAACACGTTCTTCACGTGTTCGATGTGAGAATCACGGGCCTCCTGCCATGTCTTGTGCCCGTTGTATGGAATGAGAGATAGGCCACCGATGCTCTTGACCGACACGTTGCCGCCGCCGAAGACGTCCACCGCATCGGAGATAGATTCCATCCAGCGCTCAAAAGAAGCGTGGCGGGCCTTACCCGGCAGCGCTTCGGCGAACATTTCGGGCTCCCAGATCTCCATCTGGAGGGTCATGCAGTTGAGTCCGGCGTCCCGCAGCCTCTGCATTGTCTTCCGGCTGGTGGCCTGGGTATGGATAGTAAAGTTGGGCTTATAGGGAAGGGCGGCAGATAGCCTCTCGGCGAAATTGATGTGAATCTTGTCCTCGATGTCGCTGTTGGGAAAACCACCCAATTCCCAGCGGCCCTCGATGAAGTGTACCTCGGAGCCACGAATCTTGTAGCCCTCGATTACTTCGTCGAGATTCTCGTTGACCGGGCGGTTTAGGCCGAGCCCGCGAGCGTCGTCCTGGGATGTGTTGAAGTTGCAAAACTTGCATTGCTCACCGGTAGAGAAATACTCGCAATAGCGCACAGCCTGGATGTTGAAACAGTTGCGAGGAGACTTCATGAATCTCGATATCGGCGATCCCTTGCTGGTTACGGGCTCCGGCCCTTCTCTGGCAGGAACGCGCGGGAAATAGATCTTCACATCGATTTTGTCTTCGCCTTCGTAGAGGGCAAGTTTATCCTCACTTTCGCCTCTGATCGAATAGCGGCTCTTGGGGTCTATGTGAAGGGCAACGCCTATGCTGCTCTTCATCAGCATGCTACGGGGGCGAAGCATCTGGCCGTTCCTCAGCCTACTCGACGTGCCCACTAACTCTTTCAGTGAAACCGCATCGAACTTGCTCTGATAGGAGCCCTCAGCCGTCTTCCAATCGCTCACCAGATCGAGATCCGCGGTGTCTACTACACCCTGGCTCTCCATCTCCCATTTTATAATGACGTCTCGGGGCAGAGTCGGGTACTTTTGCTCGAGTTCTTGAATACGACCCATGTTCTAATGTCCTTTCTGAATCTGATAAGGTAACACTATTTTAACACAGATGGAGGCTGTGCACATCCCAAGAACTTAGTAATTGTATTAGCAATCTTTGTCCATGATAGGGCGTCCATGAGCGATAAGAGGCTAGTATAACGGCCTCCTTATATATCGCGGATGTTCCGCAAAATGTCCCAGTAGGCGCCCCGGTGGCCGCCCTTGATGGCGCTGACAAGCAGGCTATTGTCGTTGTAGTTGTAGTTCTGGCCTTCCTCCTCCCGGGAGCCGACGAAGAAGCGATCATCATCACCGATCAGGCCAGCGACATTGGCAAGAGGGTGTTCGCCCAACTCAACGCTCACGAAGTAAATGGGTGCGACGAAGCTGTCGTTATTCTCAATTACGCCTTGAATGTTACGATTCGTAGCCACCGGGCCCTGTTGCAGAAGCCACCGGGAGAAGGGCGTGCCCGGGTATACTCGTAGGCCAACGGCTGCCCCCACACAGTCCGGGGATATCCTCCGCATGAGGTCGATCGTCTCCCTAAGCGTCTCCCTTGTCTCACCTGGCCCGCCCAGAAGGAGATCGTACATAAAGACGAGGCCATGACGCCTGCAGGTCTCTGCCGTGCTAACGAGGTCCCTGGCAGAGAACTCCCGCCCGAGCCGCTGGAGGATGCGGTCGCAGCCGCTGTCAGCGCCGAAGTTGATGCCAGCGCAGCCGGCGCGTCGCATCAGGCCGGCGAGGTTGTCGTCGAATGGAACGGGAGAGGCGTAAGCATACCAGCGCACCCTCTCCCCCAATCTGCGGCGGCAAATCTCCTCACAAACTGCCCTCGCGTGAAAGTCGGGTATATTGAACTCGCTGTCGCAGAAGTGGAGACAGTCGACGCCCTGAGAGAGGAGATGCTCGATCTCTCCGGCTACGCTTACGGGTGTACGAAGGCGAATGGTTCTGCCCTTGCTCACCGGGTCGGCGCAATAGGTGCAACCCTTATTGCAGCCTCGTTTCGTTTCTATGTTCCCCTGGCCCCCCTCTGACAAATAGCGAGGGTTTGCGACCAAGTTTCGCTCCGGGATCGGCACGTTGGGCAAATCCATGAATGCCGGGCGATTTCGCCGGAAAACTCCTCCTTGACGGTAGACGAGGCCGGGAACATCGTAGATCGACTCGTCCCTGGCCAGCTTCTCCACGAGATTCACAAACGCCGTCTCGCCCTCTCCCCATATTCCCAGGTCCGCCCCGCAGGCATTTAACACCGCTTCCGGCATCACCGAAAAACCGGCTCCTCCCAACACCAGAGGCGCCGGGGTGGAAGATTTCACGGCTTCAATCATTGCCCTGTATTTGGGAAGGAAGTAGTCCTGGCTGGCGAAGTAAGTATCGTCTGTATTGCGAATCGTGAAGCCAACGGCTGCCACCCTCTCGCCTTCGAGGCGATGTCGTATCTCAGCCAAAGGGTTGGCGGACCAGCAGAGGTCGACAACCTCGACCTCATGCCCTGCCCGCTGAAGGGCACTGCCAAGGTAGTCTAGGGCCAGGGGCGCCACAGCGGGTTTCATTTGGTTTGGATTGATGAGGATGACCAGCGACATTCTAATACACTATCCGCACGGTGGCCACCCAGAAGACCACCTGAACGAAGGCGGCCGTGACCAAGGTGATGTAAGAGCCCACCTTCTCTTTAGAGTGCAGGGCCAGGCCAAAGGCCAGATTGAAGGCCAATACCACTAAGGCCATTACCGGAAGCTTCAATACTTCGGTGCGATAGCCGATCAGGTCCACGTCGCCGAAAACGGTAAAATGCAGAGGAAGCAACTCGGGCAGAGAGGGATAGAAATAGGCCACGTAGGCAAACAAGCTGACGTTAATTAGAAAGGCAATTAGGATGATGGTCTGGGCGGCGCGATCTCGCCAGAATGGCAGGCGCAGAATGGACCATCGCACGGCCATTGGCCTGACCGCCGGTGGTGAGAACTTCTCCTTTGTCTTGTTAAGCCTGTCCAGAAATGCCGACGGATTCTGGGGAGAGATAGCGTAAGCGATCCCAGGCGTGACAACATAGACCAACTCCCTGGGTGAAACGTGGGCGCTGAAGAAGACTACCCGGTCCAATGAACCAACACTTGCTGAGCCGACATGGTGGCCGGGCCAATTGAGACCACGAATCTTGGGCGTCTTTTCAACCTCTGCGCCGGAAAAGGTTCTTTCGACGAGATTCAGGGGTACGATGTTCCTGATCGGGCCCCAGCGGATAACCAGAGTGGCCTTGTCGATGGCGTATTTGAGCCGCCAGCAGCTAAAGGTCCAGAAGATAAAGAAGGCAGCGCTGACGACCGTGGCAGCGCCGGCCACTCCCAGCACGAACGATTCGATGGAAACAGGATTGTCGTGTAGACGCCATAGGAAGACAGCGGACAGGGCCAGCATACCCACAGATATGCCGGCCCCAATTATGAGACCTGGTAGACGTCGAGGGACAAAGTCCACTAAGTGTGCCTACACTTTGACTAGGCTTGGTGTAATCGGTATACACCAAGTGATGTATTTCTTGCTCTTGCCTTTCACGACGTCAAAATAAAGTTTCTGAATCTGAGTCGAAACGGCGCCAGGCAGACCGTTGCCGACATTCCGATGGTCGACTTCGATGATCGGGGTGACGTGTGCCGCCGTCCCGGTCATGAAGACTTCGTCGGCAATGTAAAGCTCGCTACGATCGATCGATCGTTCTATAGTTTCGATGCCCAGTTCGTTTTTGGCGAGTTGGATAACTGTATCTCTGGTAATCCCGACGAGAATGTTGTCGTAGCAAGGAGGAGTGATGAGCCTGCCGTTCTCTACTATGAAGATGTTTTCGCCGCTGCCCTCCGACACATGACCGTCGTGGGTAAGAACGATAGCCTCGTCGAACCCGTTGTCGTGGGCTTCGGTCTTGGCAAGGGCACTATTGATGTATATACCAGTCACTTTTGCTCTGGCCGGGATGGAGTTGTCGTCTACCCGTCGCCACGATGAGGTACAGCATCTCGCTCCTTTGGTTACGTCGAGGTAAGCGCCAAACGGCGTGGTGAAGATGACGAGATCGCTCTCCAGGTCATGCAGGCGGACGCCAACAACTTCCGAGCTCTTATAAGCAAGAGGCCGGATGTAGACGTCTTCCTGGTAGCTGTTCATGGTCAACAGGTTGACAGTGAGCTTCACCAGTTCGTCGACGGTGTATGGGAGATCGATCTTCAGAATGCGACAGCTTCTGGATAGCCTTTCGAAGTGCTCTTTGGT
>JAUSEJ010000844.1 GCA_030650265.1 Dehalococcoidia bacterium
AAGATTAAGGTATCCATAGAGTTAGCTGAAGATTTGATCAGGCCTCTGAGTAGACCTTCCTCAGCCAGAAATAGCTAAGCAGCAGACCGTCAAGTTATCTTACCCCCACTGTACACGCGTTTCTTCTGTTTAGCCGCCCAAAACATTAAACCGGCATCGTGCCAACAGTTCTTCCTCTAGAGGGATTGCAAGAGAAAGTCTCTACCGGGCACGGCGATGTGATAGAATATGGACGCAACCAAACTGGCTGTATGGCAAAGGGCAGTGGAGGCTGCGATGGTTTCTAAGCGATCCCTCGCTAAATGGATAATGCTTCTGGCGTTCACGGTCGCGCTCCTACCCGCTTCTGCTTTCGGCGATAGCCTGATTACTATGAAAGTAGATGTCGAGCCGGCGTTTCCCCTTCCCGGACAGGAGATTCACCTTCGTATGAGGGTAGAAGATAAGAGCGGTGGGGTTTTGTCCAATGCGAAAGTGGTAGCCATTGCGTGGATGGAGACTAGGGACAACCCAGGGATGCCGGCTATGGCAGGTGACGGAGTTTCTCGCGCCGTACCGGTGCGAATGGTAGGACAGCCATTGGATGAGGCAGGAAAGTATCTGGTCAGTATTAGGTTACCGATGAGCGGGCGATGGCGTATTCAGGTCTGGGCAAACTCTGGTGCGGCGACCGGCAAGGTCCCTCTGGAACTGGCGGTGCTTTCCAGCGCGCCGCCGAGCGATATCAATTGGCCTGTCGTTTCTGGCGTTATCGCCCTTGCTGTTCTCCTCTTCCTCGGCATCCGCTGGCTTCGGGCGCGGCCTGCTTCTGCCGGTGCGGGTTCCGCCGGTGTGATCGACGAGGCCTTATTGCCAGCCAACCTCCTGAGGCAGCGGTGGCTGAGAAGCCTATTCCAAAGTCGCTGGTATCCCCTGGCCATCCAGATTCCTATTGCGGCTGTATTCGCTTTCGCCGTCCTGTTCCTGCTGGCCGGCTCACCTGCTGCTCACGACAACTTCGGCTCAGCGGTGACCTGGGTCCTGTGGTGGTCGCTGTTACCTCTCCTCTTTCTGTTGTTTGGACGAATCTGGTGCGCTGTTTGCCCGATGGCTGCTTTGAGCGATCTCGTTCAGAGGCTGGGGGGAAGGAATGGAAAGGTGCCGTTGGCCATGAAACGGTGGGGCGTTTGGCTCATCTTTGCCGCCTTCCTGTTCGTTACCTGGTTTGATGCAGCTTACGGGCTAGCCTCGAGCGCTCGCAACACGGGCTATCTCCTGCTACTGGTCACTACTGGCGTGGTGGCCGCGGGAATCCTTTTCGAAAGACGAGCGTGGTGCCGCTACCTCTGTTTCATCGGTGGCTTGTCCGGAAACTACGCCATGGCATCGGTGATCGAGTTGAGGGCAACACCCGACCTTTGTCGGCAGTGCAAGACCATCGACTGCTATCGGGGCAACGAGAAAGCGCCCGGGTGTCCAATGTTTGAGTATCCCCGAATGATAGACTCGAACCGCTGCTGTAACCTTTGCGCCCACTGCATAAAGGCCTGTCCGCATGATTCTATTCGGCTCAGCGTGCGACAACCTACCACGGAAGTCTCGTTTCTCAAACGGGGACGATGGGAGGAGGCTTTGCTGGCTGCAGCCCTGCTGGCCATTGTCGCCACTCAAACCTTTATCATGCTCAGTCCCTGGGTAGCCCTCACAGAATGGGCAAGGTGGGCGCTCGGCAGTGCTGATAGCCGCCTCGTATACACCATTTTCTTTGCCTTTGGCCTACTCTCCTCCTTCGTCGGCCTGTTCCTGATAAGCGCTGTCTCAGGCTGGCTTCGCGGCGACAGCGCCAAAGCAAATCTCCTGCGCTACGCTTACGCGCTCATACCCTTGGGGCTAATGGGTCATCTAGCTCATAATCTCAATCATCTCCTGAGCGAGGGGAAAGCCCTTTTCCAAAGCCTTCTCAGGCTATTTGGGCAGCCAGACTTCAGTTCTGCAGCTTTGGTCAGCGCTGCCTCCATTCAGATTCTCCAGATCGCTCTCGTCATTATGGGCGCATTCATGGCCCTATGCGTGGTCTGGCGCCTTTCCATGCAGCAGCGTGGTAAGAGAGCACATTGGATTGCTGGGATACCTCACGCCCTGCTAGTCGTCGCCGTCGCTGGATTGTTCCTATGGATGTTTGGCCAGGGGATGGTTCCGCGTATGCAAATGACTGGTGAGGCCCACGAGGAAGTGTCAACTGCTCAGATCGAGGCCGCAAAGGCCAGCGTTCGCGCTTTCGTAGACAGGAATCTCGCGCTCACCTACGTTCATCTCGAAGAACACGGCTACCAGGACATAATCCTTCGCAATGGCAACAACTACTACTTCGTCGACATCACCAACAATATGGTTGTTTCCAGCTTTACTGCCCAATCGAATTTAGGCGCAGTGGCAAGAGTACCTTATGGGGACGCAGCGAGAACGGCGCTGATGTTTGCGCTCGCGCATTATCCTAATCTCGTCAGGTATGGCCTGCAGTCGGTAGCGGTAGACGAGACAAGCCCCTACACCGGCGGATAAGTTTTCCTCTGGAAGCAGTTCAGGGAAGGGGTACCGACGCCGAATCAAGTCAAGGTGATCACCGACAGGCTGGGTCAGGTAGCCATCTTCACCGCCAGAGATACTCCAGTTACGGTTCCAGCGACATCAGTTTTCGACAGAGAAAAGGCGTTGGCCGTGGCGAGGTCGCTAGTCGACTATGAGCCGACAAGGGAGTGGGCCGAGCTAGATATCGGGCCAGAGCTTACCGGCAGGCAGGTTCTGCGCTGGACTGTTCTTGTGGAAGGGCCTAGGGCGAAGGGCAGTCCTTCCGAGAATGACGGTCTCGCTGCCAGAGCAGAGATAGTGATCGACGCGCTGTCTGGAGAAACATTGTCGATAGTGAAATGGAACTGAAAAGGGCTAGTATCGCTGGACCCCCAGAGCTTTCGTGAAGACTGACTAGATAACTGCCGCTTAGCTGCTCTTGAGCATCCATGGATTCCGCCTGTCCACCCATCATGCCACCCTCTCAGCGGCTCCAGGGGTCCGGTGAGAAACGCGCCATCCCCAGACCACTATGGCGACGAGGCTGACTGTTATAGAAGCTATCTGATCCCTGCTGACCCAGAAGGTATCGAGGGTTATGCGAAAGGCGTCTACGACAGCGTGAATGGACGGGTACACGACAAGGAACAGGAGGAATGCTTGCCCCGCGAAGCTCGTGCGAGCCCGTATCCTTAGCAGCAGTCCAAACAGTGCCAGGAGGAGCGCCATCTCGTACAATTCTGCTGGGTAGCGGGGCTGTGACAGTCCGGGGAAGACGATGCCGAAAGGAGGATCGGCCAACCGTCCGTAGCAAATGTTAGTGATGATGCAGCTCAGGCGCTGGGCCGCAATGCCTAGAGGTAGGTATGGAGCATAGAGGTCGGCCAGTTGCCAGAAGGAGAGGCGCGCTTTTCTCGCGTACCACCAGCCAGCAAGGATCGCTCCGCCGAGCCCGCCGTAGAAGGATAGGCCGGTCTGTATTCTAAGGACGTCCAAAGGATATCGCAGGTAGATGATCCAGTCTGGCAGGATGTACACTAGTCTGGCCGCGACGACAGCACTAACGGCTAACCAGAAGCTGAGGTCTGCCACCGCCGCACTGGGTAGACCCTCTCGTGGAGCTCGCCGTTTAGCCAAATGGGCGACGATCCAGTAGGCGACGAGCAGGATAACGAGGTCCGAGTAAAGGAGAAGCAAGCGTACTTGTGATAGGACGTAATCCATTCTATCGGCCAGACCCCCAAGTAGCTCCGCCATCTTCGCTGCGGTAGACATTCGTCTTGTCGTCGACCAGAACGATGTGCTGCGGGTTGGCAGGAGCAGCGGCCACGACCATGGCCGCGCCCCTAAAGCCAGCCAGCGTCCAGCTTACTCCACTATCTTTGCTCTGGAATAGCCCTCTATCAGTCCCGGCATAAACAAGGCCCGGCGCCGTAGGGGAAGTGGCAAGGCTCATCACAGCTTTTGTGTTGAGACCAATGTTCGCCGGCTGCCATGTGACACCCCCATCGGTGCTTCTCAAAATGCCCAAATCCATGCTACCGGCGTAGATCGTCTTGGAGTCATCCCCAGCTATGGCCAGAGCCATCACGCTCCTTGACAGAGTATTGCTCACGCCCTTCCAGGAAGCGCCACCATCCCCGCTCTTGAAGAGACCGTAGCCT
>JAUSEJ010000847.1 GCA_030650265.1 Dehalococcoidia bacterium
CGGCTACGACGGGACGGCGCAGTTCGGCAAGGGGAAGCAGACGGCGATGTGGGACGGCTGCGGCCGGACGAGCTATTACTACGATCAGACCGGCCGTGCCTACAAGCAGGACTGAAATTGCACCATAAGAATCAAGCAGCCGAGTAAAGGCCATAACTGCGCCTCGCTTTGTCGGGGTCTCCCCTCAAGCGGACCTTAGGCACCACGCCGAGTAGGATGAATACTTCCTCGATGTCGAAAATGGCGTAGTGTTCTTCGGTAAAGATGATTACTGTGCCGGCCTCCTCTTGCGCGCGCTGGCGCCGCACGCCATTCTGGGCTAAGTCTTGTCCCAAGCTGGTTCGAAAGGCATTTGCCAGGGTGAAGGTTACTAGCGTAAGAAGGACATGGCCCCTGATCGCCTCCTTTGTCCGCTTCGGATATCGCTTCAGGAACCAGCCCTGCTTCAACTCGCGAAAGGCCGTGTTCTCGATCAGGCTGCGCAGATCGTAGAGATCCAACACGTCTAGCGGCGCAGTGACTGGCAAACTCGTCAAGAACACCTTCTCCTTGCTAGTCTCGTACTCCTCGCCCTGCCACTTCGTCACGACCACCGCGTTCAACTCGTTGCCCACGAAGCCCTTGCTATTCATCGACTTATTATGTACCTCATCGCCATACTGATCGTAGCTTGCCAGCCTTGCCACTCCCACCACCGATACCTGCCCTTCCCACCTAACCCTCTCACGCTTGCCCTTCTTCACCACTTTCTGCTTACCCGGACGCTCCTGATTGAAGATCACCATCCCATCTGCTGTCTGCCGGCACAGACTCTGGGCATCAGCCGTGATCCGCATGTTGTTTTTTGCCGGCACCACGAAGTCAATGCCCAAACCATGCTTCAGCTCCCAAAGGGCCTGCCCGTCGAGGAAGCCACGATCAATGAGCAGCACGCCCAAGACACCTTTTCCCACATTTTTGACCGCCTGACGGACCAACGTCAGCGTAAACTGCGACTCATGCTTGTGGATCGGCACCACCTTCGCCGCGACTACCAGCCGCAGGTGCACCTCAAATACGATCAGCACTTTGAAGCCATAGGCGAAGCGCTCGAGCTCCACTGCCTTCTTGTCCTTGTTCACCTTCCACTCGGTGTACTTCTTCAGCCCTGCGCCGCTGCATTTCGCCGTCGTCTCCAGGTCAGTGGCGTCCAGCGCGAAGTGCCCCTTGCTATTCTTAAAGAATCCTCGCTCGGCCAGCCGGCGTGCCGTCTCGTTCAGCAAATACTCCAACTCCGCAGCGCTCAAGCGCTCCACGGCATCAGCCAGCGTATTCTTGTGCATTGGCCCAGCCGTGAGATTCCCCCGTTGACAGAAGCCCGCTTGCATCTGGGTCGTTGTGTAGCCAATCAGCTTGAGCAGCGCCATCTCGCGAAACAGCTTAGTCGGCACGAGGTTGATCGAGGGGATCCCGAGCAAGATCTTGAGTTGGTAGGTCATGATGATCCTAGAAATCGGGATCATGACCCGCTTGAAGCCGCTTCCTTCGATGTCCAACAAGGCATAGAAGTTCAGTTCGTCGAGGAAGGCAAGGAAACTGGCCAGAAAACCCCAGCCGGAGATAGTGACGAGGCTGATATCTCCTCCACTGACCCGCTTCGCCACCTCCTGTTGATCTCTCGTCAAACGACGCCAGATCTGATGGGACACCCGCCTGCGTCTGCGCCGGTGCCTCGCCAGCTTTGCCGCCCGATTGGTGAGATACTCCCGTCGCTTAGTGTCGGCCATCAGCGGTCGACCGTCCCAGTTTCACAATTGACCCGAGATGCCCACTTGAACGTTACGCACCAGTGCTCTACCATTCAACATACCTCCTGATTCTGAGTGGTCGGTTGCCTGGGCGGCAGCATCCACCATCGGCGCGTGTAGGCCCCATCCATTTAGGCGCTCTTTTGTTCTAATGGTGCAATTTCAGGGGTACTTGGCCTTGGTTGGACACTAACCTGCCTCTTGTGGTAAACTCGTAACGGATTGAGGGCGAATATGACTCAGGCGCCTCCGCGGGGCAAGCG
>JAUSEJ010000851.1 GCA_030650265.1 Dehalococcoidia bacterium
ATATCGATCTTCTTTGCCATCGCCGGACTGGCCGGGCTGGGCTTGCCAGGCATGAGCGGGTTCGTAGCCGAGTTCATGGTCCTGATGGGCACGTTCCAGACCTATCCTGTTTTGGGCATTCTCGGTATTGTAGCGGTGGCTATAACCGCCGTATATGTCCTACGAATGCTGGCGACGGTCTTCTTCGGGCCACTCAATCCGAAGTGGGAGAAGCTTCCGGATGCTCGCCGGGCAGAAGTGTTTGCCATGTCCATTCTCGGCTTCTTCCTGATATTCGTCGGTGTATACCCGACCCCCTTTGTTCGGGTCATTACTAGCAGCGTGGCTCCCATAGTTTCGAGAATAGTAGGTGTCCAATGAACTGGTGGTTGTTCCTTCCCGAGTTCCTGGTTGTCATACTTGCCTTCGCTGTCTTCGGCCTTGACCTTGTCACTCCCGATAATAGGAAGAACCTTCTGGCTTGGGGCGGCGCCATCGGGTTGTTCATCATCATTGGCGCTGTGGTCGGCTTGTGGGGAACGAATACCATACTCTACGATGGGCTGTTCTATTTGGACTCTTTTGCCCTGATCTTCAAGGCTTTCTTCCTTCTGGTAGCAGTAGTGATTATTCTTTCATCTCTTGATCATGCCTCGCGTTTCCTCAGCCACTTAGGTGAGTACTACGGCCTGATCATCCTGGCGACTCTGGGAATGATGTTGATGGCTTCGGCGGGCGAGATGATTACGGCTTTTGTCGCCATCGAGTTGGTCAGCTTTTCCTTCTACGTTCTCGCTTCCTACAATAAGAACAGCGCTAGATCGAGCGAGGCTGGCATCAAGTACATTATTATCGGGGCCTTTTCGTCGGCTCTCATGCTATACGGCATGAGCCTTATCTATGCGGCGACCAAGACCACCACCTTTGCCGGGATTTTCGCTTCGCTGTCAACTTCCGGACAGATGGATTTCGGCTGGATATTGGGGGTTTTGTTAATACTGGCCGGGCTTGGCTTCAAGGTGTCGGCGGCGCCGTTCCATATGTGGGCGCCAGATGTTTACGAAGGCGCCCCGACGCCTGTGACGGCCTTCCTATCAGTAGCTTCTAAGGCGGCAGGTTTTGTTCTGTTGGTCCGGTTGTTTGCCATGGCTTTCATGCCCAGCATCGAGGTGTGGCGATCGATGATAGTGATTATGTCCGTTGCTACCATGACCATTGGCAATTTGGTGGCGATGAGGCAGACCAACATTAAGAGACTTCTGGCTTATTCCAGCATTGCCCAGGCAGGTTATATACTCGTTGGCGTGGCGTCGCTGTCACCCTCCTCGCCGATGGCGGGTAATGCGATCATTCTGCATATCCTGGGCTATGGTGTGAGCAATCTGGCGGCGTTTGTCTGCATAATTGTCTACCAGAACCTGTCGGACAAGGAGAATATCGAAGACTACGCTGGCCTGTCCCGCCGTGCTCCTTTCGTGGCGATGGCGATGCTAGTTGCCCTGTTTTCATTGGCAGGGATGCCATTCTTCGTCGGGTTCATCTCCAAGTTCTACCTGTTTACGGCGGCAGCCAATCAGGGCATGATTTGGCTTGCCCTGGTGGCCATCTTTAATAGCTTCATATCTCTCTATTACTACCTGCAGGTGGTAAAGCAGATGTACGTGAGATCCCCTGAGGATCCAGGGCGACTGGCAGTGCCGGCCCTGATCAATGTCTTGCTGGTCGTGTTGGTGGTCCTGGTATCGGCCGTAGGCATCTACCCTGAACCACTGCTTCGTTTCATTAGCGCTGCCTCGCAAATCCTGCTGGCGTGACGCGGGGGTCACAACATCTGGCCAGGACAGGGGGCGAGAAGCTGGCCTGTGTTTCGCTTCTGGCTTCTCTGCTATTGCCGTCTCCTGCCCTTTGCAAGGTTGCAGCTACCCCTGTTTTCCGGTATACTATTGCGGGTGGATTGTGCGGGATATCACTTTCCTAGGAGCGTAAATTTTGAAGAAGATCTGTGTGATTGGCATGGGGTATGTCGGGATGACGACAGCCGCGTGCTTTTCCGATCTTGGAAACACGGTGGTCGGGCTCGACATAAACATCGAGAAGCTGGAGAAGCTCAGCAGAGGCCAGATTCCGATCTATGAGCCGGGATTGGAGGAGTTGATCAGGCGAAACAAACAATCCGGGCGTTTGACATTCACCGATAACTATGATGAGGGAGTCGGGAGCGCCGATTTCGTGTTTGTGGCGGTAGATAGTCCTTCCGGGCCGGAGGGTGAGGCCGATATGACGGCAGTACGATCGGCCGCAGCAAGTATCGCTCATGCGTTGAGGAGCTACAAGGTTATCATCAACAAGAGCACCGTGCCAATTGGCACAGGGGACCTCGTCACCTCCATTATCGAGCGGGAGAATCCGCAGGCTCATTTCAGCGTTGTTTCGAACCCGGAGTTTCTGCGAGAGGGAAGCGCAATTCAGGACTTTATGCATCCCGATCGGGTGGTCCTTGGCGCAGTCGACCGGAGTGCGGCAGAGAAAGTGGCGGAGTTGTATGCTCCTCTCAATAGTAAGGTCATTATCACCGACTTGCGCTCGGCGGAAATGATAAAGTACGCTTCCAATGCTTTTCTGGCGACGAAAATTAGCTTCATCAACGAGATCGCTGGCGTGTGCGAAAAGCTAGGGGCGGACATCAAAGAGGTTGTCAGGGGCATGGGCACAGATCGGCGCATTGGCAGCTACTTTCTCGACGCCGGCATTGGCTACGGAGGAAGTTGTTTCCCCAAGGATGTGAAAGCTCTTGCTCACATGGCTGCCGTGCATGGCTGTCACCCGCAGTTGCTCAGGGCGGTGATGGATATCAATCAGGATCAGCGGAAGCAAGTGGTTCAAAGGTTGCGCGAGGCTCTTGGACCTCTCGAGGGGAAGACGATTGGCCTCTTGGGTTTGAGTTTCAAGCCCGATACCGACGATATGCGGGGGGCTCCCTCTGTTGAGATCGTCCACCTTCTCCAGCATGAGGGAGCGCGACTTAGGGCTTATGACCCGGCAGCAGCCGAAATGGCGGCACTGATCGTGCCAAAGGTGATGCTTTGCCCGGACCCGTACAGTGTGGCAATGGGCAGCGACGCCCTTGTAATCCTTACCGAATGGAACGAGTTCAAGCAGCTTGACAAGGTGAGGATCAAGCAACTAATGCGCCAGCCGGTGCTCGTGGATGGGCGCAATATCTACGAGCCAGACGAGATGACAAGCCTTGGGTTCCATTATTTTGGCATCGGACGGGGCAATACCAGATAGGGCGCGATTTGCTCTGGTGGAACCCCCCTGCCCTTTGGAGGGTCTAATGCAGAACGAACTGTCGGAGATTCTGGCCCCATTCGCCGGGAAAAAGGGGACGGTGATCCCTATTCTGCAAACTGTGCAAGAGAGGTTTGGCTTCATTTCCAAGGACTCCCTGGCCGGGATATCGCAGTTTCTGGGGATCTCGGAAAGTGAGCTTTTTGGCGTGATTACGTTTTACGCCCAATTCAGGCTCACACCCACAGGGAAGCACATGGTGATGGTTTGTCGGGGCACGGCCTGTCATGTGCGTGGGAGCGCTCGAATAAAAACCGAAGTAGAGAAGAGTCTGGGCATAAGGGCGGGCGAAACAACAGCGGACATGCAGTACAGTCTTGAGACTATCGCCTGCATTGGCGCCTGTGCCTTGGCGCCGACGATGGTTGTTGACAAAGACACTTACGGTGAAATGACGACTAAAAAGGTCGGCGAGATTTTCGGCGACGGACGCAAGGTGAGCTAGATGGCAGTAGAAGAAATGATCAATAGTGCCACTTTGGATTCCGCTAGCGGGGACAAGCCAATCGGTAACGGGGCCGATCACAGGACAGTCCTGATCTGTCGGGGGCCCTGCCAATCTGGCCAGGCTCCCAAGATTCACGAGTACATCGAGAAGGAAATGGCGCGCCTGGGGATGTCGGACAAGGTGCTGGTGAAGGCCACTGGCTGCCACGGTTTCTGCCAGCAGGGGCCGACCGTCATAATCGAACCCGAAGGCGTACTCTACGTCAAAGTCGATTCAGTGGACGCACCGGAGATTGTCGAAAGCCATATTTTGGGTGGCAAGGTGATCGACCGGCTTCTCTACATTGATCCGATCAGCGGGCAGAGGGTCCCCTATTACAGCGACGTTTTGTTCTACAGATCTCAGGAGCGCATAGTCCTACAGAACTGCGGGAAAATTGATCCTGAAAACATTGACGAATACCTGGCCGTCGGGGGCTATAACGCGCTACGAAAGGCCCTGCTGGGTATGACTCCCGATCAGGTGAGGGCTGAGGTAAAAACCTCCGTGATACGGGGAAGGGGAGGCGCGGGCTTCCCTACCGGAATGAAGTGGGATTTCTGCGCAGCATCGCCGGGTCCTGTCAAGTACATGATTTGCAACGCCGACGAAGGCGACCCTGGCGCATTTATGGACCGGGGAACGATGGAGGGCGATCCTCACGCCGTCTTAGAGGGTCTTATGCTCGGGGGCTATGCCATCGGCGCTCCGTATGGCTATATCTACTGTCGGGCCGAGTATCCTCTGGCTCTGCGCCGCATGCGCATTGCCATCAAGCAGGCCGAGGAAAGGGGATATCTGGGCCATAACATCTTCGGCACCAATTTCAGCTTTGAAGTTCAGATCAAGGAGGGTGCCGGCGCCTTCGTTTGCGGCGAGGAAACGGCCCTCATGGCCTCCATTGAAGGGAAGCGCGGCATGCCTCGCGCCCGCCCGCCTTTCCCGGCTGTGGCTGGTCTCTGGGGAAAGCCTTCGAATATAAATAACGTAGAGACCCTCGCCAGCATTCCCGACATAGTTCTTCGAGGTGGGGAGTGGTACGCCGGCATCGGCACGGAGAAAAGCAAGGGCACCAAGGTATTTGCTCTGACCGGTAATATAGCCAATAGCGGTCTCGTCGAAGTGCCGATGGGCATCAAGCTGCGGGACATCATCTTTGAGATCGGCGGCGGAATTCCCAAGGGCAAGCGCTTCAAGGCGGCCCAAACCGGTGGCCCCATAGGCGGCTGCTTGCCCTCAAGTCTTCTCGACCTCTCGATCGACTACGAGTCGCTGTCTGCAGAAGGCGCTTTGATGGGAAGCGGCGGTTTGGT
>JAUSEJ010000852.1 GCA_030650265.1 Dehalococcoidia bacterium
TTGGCCATATTCTTCCCGATTCTCTCGGTTGCCCCTTATAATGTCATCTTCGCCGTGTTCGCTATCCTTTTCCTCATGGGGCTCAACGTGGTCGGCGATCAGGAAGCAGCGAGCCTCAGCGTGGTCTTTGCCGTACTCGACTTGCTTACTCAAATCGTGCTTGTCGTGGTTGGGGGCATCTTCCTTCTGAATCTTCCTCTGCTCATCGGACAGATTAACTTCGGTGTGGCGCCAACCTGGTCCAACTTCTTCTTCGGAATCTCAGTTGCCATGGTAGCCTACACGGGCATCGAAACGATTTCCAACATGTCCGAAGAGGCGCGAAACCCGAGCAAAACCGTGCCGAGGGCCTACGGCGGCCTGATCTTTGCCGTGCTCATCCTCTTTACCGGCATATCCACGATTGCTCTGAGCGCCATGCCGGTGATTCAGGTTGATGGGCAATACACTACCGAATTGGCCACGACGTATCTGTCTGATCCCGTGGCAGGAATCGCCCACAAGCTGCCCGAGCCATACTCGATGGTGCTAACACCTCTGGTGGGTTTCCTGGCCTCTACTATTCTTCTTATTGGCGCTAACGCCGGCGTCATTGGCGTGTCACGGCTGTCCTTCTCGATGGGAGCCCACAGACACTTGCCCAAGCTTTGGCACATGGTGCATCCCAGGTTCCACACTCCCTATGTCGCTATCATTTTCTTCGGCCTGATTGCTGTCCTCCTGGCGATGTCGGGAAGCATTGCTCAGATGTCGGAGGCCTATGTCTTCGCGGCGACGCTGACTTTTACCATGGCCCATCTGGCAGTCATCGGCATGAGGATTAGGGAGCCCAACCTTCCCCGTCCATTCAAGTTGGGCTTTAACCTTCGCCTGAAGGGCCGCGAGATTCCCTTGACGGCAGTGGTCGGGGGCCTTGGCACACTTGCCGTGTTCATCACGATATTGGCCAGCTATCCATTTGGCCGTTGGGTTGGCCTCGGCTGGCTATTTGTCGGCATGGTCTTGTACGTATGGTACCGAAAGCGTTCCGGACTGCCTTTGAACGAAAAGGTCACGGCCACCAAGGGCTGGGTGATCGAGCACGCCGAAAAGCAGCACTTGGGAAGCCCGCCCAAATAAAGTGTGTTGACGGCTTCAAGTCACCTTATGTCCAGCGGAAGAAGCATATGGAGACCACCAAACAATCTGTTGACATTCCCAAGGAGAAACTAAATCGTGCAGGATTTGACGCTCTGCGATAGCCAGCGCCTACTGGCGGCAAGACAGCAGGCCTATTCCTTGACTGTCTTCCGCGACGTTATGGCAGATGACATTGGACGGGCCTTTCTGGCCCTCCTCGACGAGTTAACGTCGACGGCGGTGAATGCCGGGGCAACTGCCCTCGCCTATGGTCACCTGTTTGCCCTTCTGGCTGGCGAGGCGGAGTTGTATAGCGGTGAGTATACCGGCGATGCCTGGCAGAACCATCTGCTGGACCGGCTCATTGCCGGCGAAAACGCCTTCAGCCGCAAAGCAGAGGTAGCGTCCTGGGAGGAAATTGGCGCTTCCCTGGTTCAGGCCGTTCGCTTTGACCTCCGGTTGCTACAATCGCTGTTCCTTCTCGACGCCGTTGCCATAGGTCAAATTGCCCGGGAATATGTCGGCGAGTTGCCCGGCTGGGACGCTTTCCAGAGACTGGCCGCTGGTGAAGGAGGCGATGGGAGAGTCCCGGCGCTGAAGCGAAAGTTTGCGGGCTGCCCGAATTGGGACGACCTCGCTTCGGATCTCGCCGACTATCACAGCACGGCAGGAGTGGGGATATTCGGACGCTACCGCGCCTTCCGGTGGTTGAATCGAAGTGGCAGAGGGTCACTAGAGGGCATAAGGTATCCTGACCCGATCCGTCTCGATCAGCTTATTGCCTACGACCTGGAGCGCGACCTTCTAATCAAGAACACGGAGTATTTCCTCGACGGTCTGCCGGCCAATAATGTGCTCCTTTATGGCGATCGGGGCACCGGCAAGTCGTCGACCGTTAAGGCCTTGCTCAACGAATACGGTCAGCGGGGGCTAAGATTGGTCGAGGTACCGAAGCAGCATCTTGACGATTTCACGCAGATACTGGCCTTTCTGCGTGACCGGCGGGAGCGCTTCATAATATTTGTCGACGACCTGTCCTTCGAGGACGACGAGACCCACTACAAAGAACTCAAGGCCGTGCTGGAAGGAAGCCTCGAGGCGCGTCCCGACAACGTCCTACTTTACGCCACCTCCAACCGCCGCCACCTGATCCGCGAGCGGTTCGGCGACCGTCACGAGGGGCTGGAGGAGGAGATCCATCCCGGCGATACCTACGAGGAGAAGCTATCGCTAAGCGACCGCTTCGGCATTACTTTGACCTTTCTCTCGCCCGATCAGGAACGTTATCTGAAGATCGTGCAGGCCCTGGCGGTGCAAAGAGCTCTGCAGATTTCGCCGG
>JAUSEJ010000858.1 GCA_030650265.1 Dehalococcoidia bacterium
TCGGCCTGTTTTTCAGGCAGCATACTATGGTAGAACTTTTTGCCGGGGCAGTACAGCGCGGGATAACCTTGTACCCAGTCTACTCGCCCAAGGATGTCGTGGAGGACATCCAATTAAAAGACCGGCGGTTCTGGGAGACCTTGGAGCACCCCGAGCTAGGCGATACCATTACCTACCCGGGCGCTTTCCTCAAGCTTTCCGGCAGCGAGTGTGGCCTGAGACGCCGGGCGCCCCTGATCGGCGAGCACAATGAGGAAATCTATGGAGAATTGCGGCGAAATGTTAGCCAGGGCGCCGACAATCCTGGGAAGAGCGCCAGGGCAACGCCTCAAGGGCAACGTGCACTGTCAAAACACGTATTTGAAGGCCTGAAAGTACTCGACTTTTGCTGGGTAGCGGCTGGACCGACAACGACCAAGCTACTTGTTGACCATGGCGCCACCGTAATTCGTGTCGAGTCAAGCCATCGCCCCGATACCCTAAGGCTGGCGTCGCCGTTTAAGGACAGCCTACCCGGCATCAATCGCAGCGGCTACTATGCCTCCTTTAACAACGACAAGCTTAGTCTGGCGCTCAATTTGCAGCAGCCGAAAGCTATAGAGATAGCGAGAAAGCTAGTTGGGTGGGCTGATATCGTCGCCGAGAGCTATTCGCCAGGCGCCATGAGCCGGATGGGATTGGACTATGAGAGCCTCCTACGAATTAAGCCAGACCTCATCATGTTTAGTACATCGCAACAAGGTCAGACTGGTCCCCACGCCGGGATCGCCGGCTATGGGACGCAACTCGTTTCTCTTGCCGGGTTCACCTGGCTGGGTGGCTGGCCCGATAGAGTGCCAGTCGGACCGCAAGGGGCCTACACCGACACGACTGCCCCGGCGGTCGGGGCCACCGCTATCGCTGCTGCCCTGGACTACAAGAGGCGAACCGGGAAGGGCATGCATATAGACCTCTCCCATTATGAATCGGCGGCAAACTTTATTGCCCCCGTACTGTTGGACTACATGGTCAACGGGCGCATCCAGCATGCTCAGGGCAATAGATGTCCGGAGGCCGCCCCCCACGGCGTCTTCCACTGCAAGGGAGAAGAACGATGGTGTAACATCGCTGTGTTCAACGAGGAGGAATGGCTGGCCCTCCGCGGGGAGATGGGCAACCCGGACTGGGCGGGTAAACCAGAGTTTGCCAGCTTTGATCTGCGCAAGCTGAACGAAGACGAACTCGAGAAACAAATCGCCATTTGGACGGCGGACCAGATCGCCGAAGAGGTCATGCTGCGGTTGCAGGGGGCTGGCGTTCCGGCCGGCGTGGTTCAGAACTCTGAGGACCTTCACAACGATCCCCAGCTTGCCCATCGCAACTTTCTTCGGGTCCTGGATCACTCCGAGATCGGCAAGCACAGTTATGAGGCGCTACCGTTCAAGCTATCGAAGACGCCGGCCGAGTTGAAGAAAGCGGCTCCCTGTCTGGGAGATGACACCGAGTACGTCTGCACGCAGATCCTCGGGCTGTCTGACGAGGAAGTTGTCCAACTTATCGCCGATGGAGTGCTCGAATAGCGGAAAGCAGTGAACATTGACCTGTTCAAATCGCCGAAGGATAGGGAACTGCTCTGACTAACTAAAAGGAGAAACTGGAGATGAACTTTGTTCCCTCTTCCTGCCATAGCCGCAAGTAGCGATTGCTAGTAGCTGGTCAGGTTCCGTTGGTCGCCAGTATGCTTAAAACCAGCCTGTAGTGAGTTCTGGACTTGAAGGATCCGTACTCGTTTGGGTCTTCTTCAGGGGTTCCTCGAGGGGAGGAGACAAAGCTTGCAGCAACTTAACATGATATGTATAATGAGTGTCAGTAGGTGGATACAGTCGGCAAATTACCTATGGCCGTCCTTCAGCGGAAGGACAGTTGGCAAGTTGCCAAAAGCGCAGTGGTGAAGCACTCGATAGAGCAACGAGCCCGAGTGGCTCCTGTCAGAAAAAGGAAAGTCAGATGTTACCTGTCTCTGACTTCGATTTGACGAAGCCAGGTTCTCGGAAGGCTCTGCTGGAGTCTATCCTCCTAGCGGTGCTCAAGTTATTTGTCAACCCCGCTGTGTGCAACAATAATGTTTTCAGAGGCAACATCACAAAGAGAAAGGAGGCCAGAGATGGCAGAGACTAGACGAATAAAGGTTTTGCTGGCCAAGGCAGGTCTGGACGGCCATGACCGGGGAGCGAAGGTGCTG
>JAUSEJ010000861.1 GCA_030650265.1 Dehalococcoidia bacterium
GGTTGGCGCCGTCTTCTCGCACAGATACACCTTGATGCCGTTAGCGGCGACCACCTCGGCCGTGGCGATGGCGAAAAACTCCGAGGCAAAACGGGTGTCGTAACCCACGACTAGCCCCTGAGAACTCAACCCGGAATCGAAAAGATAGGTGGCCACGCCCTGGGCACAAATCCTAACGTTGTCGAACGTGTAGTCTTCGGCTATCGTCGCCCTCCATCCGTCAGTGCCGAATTTGATCGGCTTAAAGCTCATGATAATTCCTCCGTTAGTTATCGCATTTCATGGAGATCAATGGCGTATCTGGCGCCCCTCCCAACTGTGGCAGAAAGCAATCGATGTCAATTCGGTTCGGATAAGCAAGTCCCCCTCCGGGACGTTGAGGCTTTAGCCGGTAATGCCAGATGACCATGGAATCTCGACCAGCATTACCGGCCAAAGCCTCGGCATCCTGGGTTGGCACACGAAAATTCAACTAGACGCAACAATTTGCAGCCTAGAGTGTCCAGATAGTCGCATCCGAATCGCATTTGGGCGTCGGCGGGCGTCCGTCTTGCCTTCTCCCAAACCGGTCAGAAAAACAAGAAGCGAAGGTCAAACAAAGTCCCGAAGCGACCCAACTACCGCTTTACTTCCATCTTCTCACTTTGGCAACGGTTGCCAAGTGTCCAGATGGGAAGACCGACGAACAACTTATTGTACACATAAACCGATCTCTGTGACACAGTAGGGGCGTCCTTCCTCAGAAGGATCGCCCCTACCAGTTTGCCCGCGGATCACACATTAGACTGGCAGCAACGATACTCTGCAAACATCAGCCCTGCCCAAGCCCCGGAGATTGCGAATCAGCCTGCTCTCACCTTCTTGCGCCAGTAGTTTAGCAGGTCCTTCATGGTCTGTTTGAAAGGAATCTCTGGCTCCCATCCCGTCTGCTGGCGGAACTTGCTGCAATCGGCCCAAAGAATCTGCACGTCGGAGGGCCGCATGCGGGCCGGATCCTGTCTAACTTCGATCCGCGCTGTGGACATGCTCAAGAGAATGTCCAGCATCTCGCCGATCTCGATCGTGACCCCACTCCCGATATTATAGACCTCGCCATGGACCCCCCGTTCCAGAGCCAACGAGTAGGCTCGGGCCATATCGCGAACGTCGGTCCAGTCTCGCTTGCTGGTCAAGTCTCCGGTGAAAAGCACCGGCGGCGCTATCTCAGCCTCTATCTCGGCGATCTGTCTTGCAAACGAAGAGGTAACGAACACCTGGCCCCGTCTCGGCCCCGTATGGTTGAAGCCGCGCGATACGACCGTCTTCAGTCCGTAGCTGCGGAAGTACTGCCAGGCCAGCATCTCCTGAGCCACCTTGCTTACGGCATAGGGGCTAAGTGGCCGCAGGGGATTGCTCTCCTTGATCGGTACCTCATCCGGCAGAACCAGACCGTATTCCTCGGACGATCCGGCGATCTGGATGTGTGGATCAAGGCCGGCCTCGCGAATAGCTTCGAATATGTTGACCTGACCAATGATGTTTGTTGTGAGGGCGTCGGCAGGGGCATTCCAGGAGCCTGGCACGTAGCTCTGAGCCGCCAGGTGGAAGATTCGATCCGGCTTGACAGCGCCGATCACCCTTCGCATCGAAAACGCGTCGCTCATGTCGCCTTCGACCAGATTGAGCTTGTCCGGGGACACTCGCTCGTCAACATAACACTCAAGGCATGCCACGCTAGTAATGTTGCCACCCTCGGCGACGAACTTCAACTTGCCCTTTGCCTGAAGGTCCGCCAGATTGTCCATCCGACTGCGCCATCGACAGAGGCCGAAGACTTCCACATCGCCCCGCTGAAGCAAATACTCGGCCAGATGGCTTCCGGCAAATCCAGTGACCCCGGTAATGAGAGCTCTCAATTAATGCCTCCTAGCAAACCTCAAAAAGTAACTGTACCTTCCTCTATAACCTTGCCAGGCCAAATCCTGGCTCCATGCTCCAAACTGTTGCCAGCGCCTATTCTGGCGCCATCGCCAATCACAACGCCCCCTATAAGACAGACGCCTTCGGCGACGCAGACCCCTTCGCCCAACATGGATCCCTTCACGGTAGCATGGGGACCGATCTTCGTGTCCCGCCAAACGACAGACTCCTCGACCGTCGCCCCGTCGCCTATTTCGCAGTTATCTCCCACGACCGTAGGTCCCGTGATGTGCGCATTGCCACCCACTATGCACCCTCGTCCGAAGATAACCGGTCCGGCGACTTTGGCCGTCGGATCGATTCTCACTCCTTCACCCGCCCAAACCCCATCGCTATGCCTCACGCCCGGGAATTTACTCGCCAGCTTGCCCAGAAGAAGGTCGTGATGGACGGCAAGGTATCTTTGGGGAGTGCCAATATCGATCCAGTAGGAGCTGGAGGGATAGCCGAAGACAGACTCCCCCCCTTGAAGTAACGCCGGGAAGAGCCCGCGCTCGAACATATAAAACACGCCTTGCGGCACTAGCTTAAGTACCTCCGGCTCGATAATATAGGTGCCAGCGTTAATCATATTGGTGGTAACCTCGTCCCAACCGGGCTTCTCCAGAAAGCGCCGGACCCTACCTACCGCCTCCGTCTCGACAATGCCGTAAGAAGTAGGGTCATCGACGGGGGTCAAGGCAATCGTCACTTTGGCGCAATTCTCACGATGAAAGCGCAGCATGCTCGTCAGGTCGAGGTCCGTGATAATGTCGGCATTGAAGACGAAACAGGTACCGTCGAGGAGTTCCTCCACGTTCTTCACCGCGCCGGCCGTTCCCAAAGGCGAGTTTTCCACAACGTAGGTCATCTTCACGCCAAAGTCCCGACCGTCGCCAAAATAGCTCCGGATCTTGTCCGGCATGTAGCCCATGCACAGGATAATGTCGTCGATGCCATGCGACTTCAATTGTTCGATCATCGACTCCAAAAAAGGCCGGTTGGCTATGGGCACCATGGGTTTGGGAATATTGCAGGTAAGGGGACGCAGCCGCGTTCCCTCACCACCAACCAGTACAACAGCTTTCATGCTTTCTTAGGACCCCCGGATTGCCGGACCATCTGACGCCAGTGGTCCAGAGTATCGACCAGTGTTGTTTCGAGCGGTATCTGCGGCGTCCAGCCAGTCTGTTTGGTGAACTTCGAGGAATCACATACGGTTACCGGTTGGTCTACCGGCCGGAAACGTTCGGGGTCCACCTGCACCGCAACGGGAACCTTGCTCTGGGACACAAGGAACTCAAGGATCCACTCAATGGAAACCGCTCTCCCGGAGCCGATGTTGTAAACGGCGCCGGATTCTCCCCTGGCGAGCGCCAGATGATAGGCACGAACAATGTCCCGCACGTCCGTGAAATCCCGACTGGCGCTCAGATTGCCCACCTTCACCACAGGTTCCCGCAAACCTGCTTCGGCCTCTGCTACCTGCCTGGCAAACGCCGCCACGACGAAGGCATCGGTCTGTCGGGGTCCGATGTGGTTGAATGGTCTTACCCGGACGCACTGCAGCTTGTGACTGGCAAAATACTGGTAGCCGAGCATATCCTGAGCCACCTTACTAACAGCATATGGATTGATCGGGCGCAAGTCATTGGCCTCTGAGATGGGCAGTTCGTCCGCCGTAACGAGACCGTAGACTTCATTGGAGCCAAGAATAAGGATGCGCGGATTGATGCCCGCCTCGATCACGCCGAGAAGCAGATTCAACTGTCCTATCGTGTTATTCGTCAACGTTGCCGCCGGGTCCTGCCATGAAAGGAACACCGAAGCCTGAGCGGCGAGGTGAAAAATCAGGTCGGGTTCCACCTCCTGCATGGCCAATGTAACCGCGACCGAGTCCATCAGGTCCGCGTAGGTGAGCCCGATCCGATCGCCGTAGAGCCCTACAATAAAGGCGCTATCGGCAGGCCGCACGATTCCATGAACCTCGACCCCCTGTTCGAGCAGATACTCCGTCAGGTAGACGCCAACAAACCCGCCAATACCCGTAATAAGAGCTTTTTGCGTACCGGTCACCTCGCTTTTCCCGTTCTATCCAGCTCTAGACCGTCAATACTATACTTTATCCGCGGCCAAAAGACAAGCAAGGCAAAAGCCGTTACCTGGCAGAGACAGATGGCTCATCAACGCCTGTGGATAGCACTGAGCACCGTCTAACCTGTGACTAAAGTCCAATCCGCCTGCTTTATGGTTGATTATGCAGCCAGAGCGAGCTTTAGAGGTTGTCCATCCTTAGTTGGTCGCGCGTCATTCTCAAGAAGATATCGACAACGTGTGGATCAAAATGGCTGCCTGCCAGCGACATGATGTGTTCGACAGTTTGCTCCACACTCCAGGCCGCCCGATACGGGCGATCCGACGTGAGAGCGTCGTAAACATCCACGATCGCAAATAGTCGCGCCACCAGGGGAATCTGCTCGCCCTTCAGCCCGAGCGGATAACCAGTGCCATCCCCCTTCTCGTGGTGGCCGAAAGGAATATCGAGCGCGGACCTGAGATAGCCGATGGGGGCAAGCAAATCTCGGGCGAACTGCGGGTGTTTCTTCATCTGTATCCATTCATCATCCGTCAATTTGCCGGCTTTCAGAAGTATCGAATCCGGCACGCCCATCTTGCCGATGTCGTGTAGCAGCGCGCCACGCCGAACGTGGACGATCTCTGCTTCCCCTAGCCCTATCAAGCGTGCGAGTTGACTTGCCATTTCCGTGACGCGATGACTGTGGCCTTCTGTCTCTTTGTCGCGCAGGTCGAGAGCGCGCGACCAGCCCTCGATTGTCGAGTCGTACGCCAGCGTCAAGTCCACGTTGGCGCGTCGCAGGTCTGCGGTGCGTTCGCTCACCTTCACTTCCAGGACTTGATTCTGCTTCTTCAGTTGAAGGTGCATGTAGCGTGCTTCTAACAGATTCTTGATTCTGAGGGCGACTTGGGTCACGTCAAGCGGCTTGGTCAGAAAGTCACGCGCGCCGATGGCCAGGGCATGCCGCTTGGCTTCGGTGGTGATATCGGCGGTGAGCACTAGAATAGGAAGATAAGTATCCGCCGGGATGAGCGATTTCAACTGCTCCATGACCTGAAAGCCGTCGAGGTGCGGCATCATCAGGTCGAGCAGGATCAGGTCGGGTTGGAATTCGTTCAACAGGGCAACAACCTGGCGCGAATCGGTAGTGCTCTTGAGATTGCTGTAGCCCTTATTCTCCAGCAATCTCACCAGCAAGTCTATGTTTGCCTCTTGATCATCCACGATGAGAATGTTGGCGTTCTGCAAGGATTCATCGAGCATGACGTCTCCTGGTTACGATATTTCTAATGACCCACGATCTTGTCCACCACGTGCAATAGCTGGCGCACATCCAGCGGCTTGGTCAAGTAATCGTGCGCCCCGGCTGCTTTGAGACATTCAATCTGGTCGGGATTAGCATCGGCGCTGAGTATCACCACCGGGATGCCTCGCGTTCCCGGCTCATCCCTCAGCCGGCGCAGTACCTCTGAGCCGTGCATATCGGGCAGGTGGAGGTCGAGCAGAATCAGGTTTGGCTGGCTTTCCCGGGCGAGATCGAGCGCCAGCGCCGCATCTTTCTGGTTGCGCAGGTCGTTCAGAAACACCGCGCTGTCGCCGTCCCGCCGGACGAGAAGGGTCTCCGCAGTGCGGCTGGACGTGGACCATGATTCAATCAGCGGGTAGAGAAACTGCCGGGCGTCGATCTCCAAAATCACCGCGCCAACCATTTGACTTACGCCAACTTTCTGCGCAAAATAGGGCACAACAACGTCGAGACATGGGTCGACAGGTCGCTGGGGCTAATGTGGAAGTCGGTCAGTGCGGGCTGCCGGTCGCGCCAGACCTGGACCAGCGTCGGCATCGTCTCCGCGTGGAGCGCGCCGGATTCGCCGCTAAGACTCAAACGTATCTGGCCACTGGCATCCACCAGTTGGACATCGGCGTAATGCAAATGATCCTGAAGTGAGCGGAATTGCGAGAGGATGAGTTCCGTATCCTTTGCTTGCGGGGCTGCCATCCAGCGCCCGATCGCTTCTACGATGAAGGCGTTGTCCGTGAGTTGATAGGCATCTTCAAGCCGCTCGGCTCGCCAGCTAACGATCTGGTCCACCTTGAACTGCCCAACGGTCTGTATTTCAGTCTCGACTCGTCGCTGCAGGCTTTGCTCCTGGGCGATGTAAAACCAGACGCCACCAGCCAGCACGACCAGAATCGCCAGCCCGAAGACCAAAACCAGCATGCGAGAAGACAGTTTCATTCTAAAAATTATGCGTCCGTCTCCCAAACGACCATTCGACGCGTCTAAGCAAGATGGCTGCTTGCCAACACAGGACGTGATCGGCTGATATTATAAGTATATGCCAGCGGGAGTGACAGTGCAAATCATTACTGAACCTGGAAACGGCAGTTTCCGAGAGAAGTCAGGTGTTGATTACGTCTGAAAATTGACCCAGTTTACGCCTGAAAGTTGACCCACCCCACGGAAATCCTTACCCTCGCTGCAGATGACAACGAGGAGTTAAAGAAGGAGATGATTGCCGTGGAAGCGTGGACAACGATCCGCTACCTACATTCCCAAGGTAAGTCCATCCGGAGTATCGCCAAGGAACTTTCCATTGCCCGTAATACCGTGCGGGCTGCCATACGCGAAGATAACCCGCCCCAATACTCCCGGCCAGAACGCCCGAATCCCAAGATCGAGCCCTTCGTTGGACAGATAGAGCATATGTTCTTCGAGCAGCAGTTCATTGGCTCGCGGATCCTGCGTGAACTCAAGGCTGTGGGATACGAAGGCCGCCCTACTGCTCTTTACGACTACCTGCGCACCCTCAAGGCGAACAAACCCGATTCTCGTGTTACAGAGCGTTTCGAGACGCCTCCTGCCAAACAGGGCCAATTCGATTGGTCCCCTTACACAATCTCCCTCGGTGGCTACACTATCGAGGTCACCGTTTTCTGCCTAACCCTCGCCTTTAGCCGTCGGAAGTTCTACTGGCCTAGTCTCAACGAAACTCAGGTATCCATCTTCGAGGCCATCGAGGCTGCCCTAAACTACTTCGGCGGCTCCCCCAAGGAACTCTTGGTCGATAATCCCCGAGCCTTCGTTACCGATGTTAATCCCGAACATTTCCACTGGAACAATCGTTTTCTTGAACTTTGTGGCCACTACTCCATTAAGCCAGTAGCCTGTCAGCCAGCTCGGCCCCGTACGAAAGGAAAAGTGGAACGCCCTTTCTTCTACCTCGAACAGCACCTGATCAAGGGAAACACTTGGGACTCCTTCGATGCTTTTGCCCGGGAACTGGCCAGATTCACCGTTGAAGAGCTGGACTGCTTAGTTCACTCTACCACCGGCGAACGTCCCATCGATCGTTTTCAGCAAGAGAAGGACCTACTCACCTCTTTGCCCCCGCTGCCTTTTGTTGGCACTCACGAGGAGATGCGTAAGGTAAGCTGGGACTGTCTCGTCTCCTTTGGCGCTAGCCGCTACTCTGTCCCCTGGCCTTATGCCAGTAAACACGTCTGGCTACGTTCATCCCAAGGCCTAAGACTCGTTGTGCGCAACCAGAAAGGTGAAGAGATAGCTGTTCATACCATTGCCGCCAAGAAGGGTACTCCTATTATCAATCCAGATCATTATGAGGGAATGAGGAATGGCCTACCTAAGACCAGAATCCTGCTTGAAAAATCTTTCAAACGACTCTTCCCCGACCACGATTGGCTTGTCGAAGGCATCTTCATTCAAAACAAGAACAACGGGATTGACCATCTGAGAAATGTGCTTGCCCTCGCCGAACTCTATCTTCCAGAGGCTCTAGTCGATGCCTTTGCCGCTGCCAAGAAGTACAACACCTACACCCATCGTTTCATTCGTGGAATTCTGGAGGCAAGCGGCGCAACCAAACAACAAACTCTTGCCTCCCTTCCATGGCCTTCAAAGCCCAACCCAGTTCAGAAAAGCTACAGTTCCCCTCTCACCGGCGACCTGAATATCTATCAGAAAATCTTGGAGGCAGCCAAATGAGTGAATCAGAGAGGATAAAGAACCAACTAAAGCGCCTTTCCCTGCACACTATCGCCCAAATCTTTGAAGAGGAGGCTACCAAAGCCGCTAAGAGCGAGATGAGCTACACCGCTTTCCTGTCCGGGCTTATCGATGAAGAGATCGCCGCTAAGACCGACCGCTCCGTCAATGCTCGTGTTGCCAAAGCCCGCTTCCCGATGTTGCGCACTTTAGAAGCGTTCGATTTCACCTTCCAACCCTCCCTTTCCGCCGCTCGTATCCGGGAACTG
>JAUSEJ010000863.1 GCA_030650265.1 Dehalococcoidia bacterium
GCAACGCCTCGGTAAGAACATCGACGTTATCGAAGCTCTCGATCGCTCCCGCGAGGCTCATCCCTAATGGCGGCTCGGGTGTGTGTAGACGCGAGCCTTGTTCTGACCGCGCTTTTGCCTGATAGCCTGACGCCTACGGCACGGGCGTTATGGCGAGTTTGGGTCGAGCAAAGCGTCGAGATCATTGCTCCGCCGCTCTTCTTCGCCGAGGTCACATCCGTTCTAAGGGAGAAAGTGCACTTTGGCCACATAAGCCCGGAGCAGGGAGAAGATCTGTTCTCGGTCTTCCTTCACCTCGGCGTTGGATCCGCCGACTTCGCCAACCTGCAAGCCAATGCCTGGGCGATGGCCAAAGCGCACAACCGCCCGAGAGCTTATGACGCGCAGTATCTTGCAGTAGCAGCCGATTTGGGCTGCGATCTATGGACGGGTGATCGCCGCCTGGTGAATGCCGTCGGCGTTTCATGGGTGAAATGGCTTGGCAGCTACGTGCCGGGAAGTCCATAGCGTTCTAAACGACACCTTCCGGGTGGCAAGTATCGTTTACGACCTTGACCATGTAGTCACCATCACGGCAGTCGAAGATGCTCATTGCCCCGTTGTCTTGCTCGACGTTCCAAAAATGAGAATTGTCGAGACCCAGCACAGCACACAGCAAGATCTTGCATATTGCTTTATGCGAAACCAGAACTATCGTTTGCCCGGAATGGGCCTCCGCCAAGTCTTCCACGGCCGTCATGGCTTTGGCACTGGCACGATCCAGCGTCTCACCGTTTGGGATGTTGGTGAGATGGGCTTACTCAGCCATGTCGCTTACTCTTGCGAGTATTTGGCCTCCACATCCTCCTGGGTCAGGCCCTGCCAGTCACCAGAGTCGAAATTCAACGAACCGTCGAGGATCTGCGCAGAAAGGCCGGTAGCTTCGGTAATCGGCCCGGTCGTATGGATCGTTCGGCTGAGAGGACCGCTGTAGATGGCTGCTGGTCGGAACTGGCGGGCGATCCGACTGGCAACGGCGACTGCTTGCGCCAGTCCGGTCGCGTTGAAGGGAATATCTATGCGACCTCTAAACCGCTCGATGCGATTCTACTCAGTCTCGCCGTGGCGAACGAAAACCATGCCTGTTGAGTGATTGGTCATCCGAACGCCTCGGACACCTAAGACAAACTTCAGGCCTTAAGCATCTCAATGATTCTATCGATTACCTCGGCAGTTTTCTCTGGTCTAAGATGACCACCACGTCCCCTCTCACAAATCGTGCCAAGCTTCGTCCTCCTCCGGCCGCAACCAATCCTTCTTGAGCGTCGTTTCGCTTGCCAGCGCGGTATCCATTTTCTGTTCGAGCGCTTTAGCTTCCAAGAAGCGTATGAAGTCGAGTATCTCCGTCAGATACTTTGCGGGTACATTGTCGATCTCTCTAATGATCAGTTCTTTCGTGTCCATCTTCTCACCCCGTCATCTGATTGTCGCAGTCGAATCTTCACTGCTCGATACACAAGGCTAACGCAATACGCGGTCGTCGCCAACCCGGCGGGTGATTCGCTTCTCGTCGAGGTGCTCGAGGAAGGCTAGAGCATACTTGCGACTGGTGTGGAACATGTCACGCACTTCGCCCACGGCTACCTTGCCATTGGCCTTTATGTGAGCCACTACGCCTTCGGTGATCTCCCGATAAGCCGGCGCAGCGAAGAAGACGCCCTCATCGACCTTGACTATCCTACCTTGCTCGGCAAGAAGGGCAAGAATTTCCGGCTCGGGCAAGTTATCTCCGGGTGGAGAATACGGACTGGCCTCGACACTTTGAAGAAAACGGACGATGACCGCCTGCTGGGCAGGGGATACTTGCACCTCATGCTGCGGTGTTCGCACACTGGTGTCGCTCTCCAAGACGGCGCCTTGGGCCAGCAATCTCGCCAGGACTTCGCCGAAAAGGCGAGATGCGAACTTGAGGCGGCTCTTTAGTTCCTCCTTGGGCATACCGGTTCTTAGCGGGAACTGGCGATGAAAGGCCTCCAAATAGCCGCCGGTCTTTCGTTTCAACTCGCTCCACCCGGCGCTCGAGATCACATAGGCCGTCGGCGAAAGCGCTTGCTCCTGGCTGGCCGGCAAAATCAGCGCCCGCCCCTCTCTCGCGAGATTAATAAGAGCTGATGTGGCATCTGCCTTGGGAAGACCGCCGCCCTCCAACAGGTTTCTCACTTCGGCCGGCTCGTTTCGCTGGAGGGCCGTCAGCAGGATATCTTCGGGCGAACCCTTCTGCAGAAGAGTTAACCTATCAAGCGTCGGGGCGTTGAACCTTCGATGCCGTTTGGCGTGAGATTCGACGATCTCCCCTCCACCAAGAGTATCGTCGGTTGAGCGGACGATGAAGAAGTCACCCTTTACGACCGGGACCGGCTGGCTCAGCTTTATCTGGGCCCAGCCAGACTCGCCAGGCCCAAGTTCCGGAAGCTCCAACAAGCGAATCACGCCCTCTACCTCGCTCGAGCCGGTGTAGAAAGTAACTTTAGTGTTATGCTGCAAGGGATGATTGAGGTCGGGGACAACGCGCAACTCTACGTCCACCGCTGCCGTCGGATTGAGCCAGCCAGTCGTGGTGATGACATCGCCCCGATTCAACTCTGTTGTTGATAGGTTGGCGATGTTGAGCGCCACCCGGTTACCAGGGGTCGCCGCCTCCACCTTATGCTTGTGGGTTTGCAGGCCCCGAATACGCGATTTAAGACGTCCGGGTAGCACTTCTACTTCTTGTCCAACCGACAGGCTGCCATCGATCAGAGTGCCCGTGACGACGGTGCCAAAACCGGCTATGGTGAACAC
>JAUSEJ010000870.1 GCA_030650265.1 Dehalococcoidia bacterium
ATATTTTATCGACTGACGGACGGATTACTCCCAGGGTGGAGAGAAAAAGCAAGGCCGTCCGGACTAAGGAGGAAGCTCTATAATGGCAAAGAAGGTCTTCGTACGCAATAAGCCCCACGTCAACGTGGGTACCATTGGACACGTCGATCACGGCAAGACGACATTAACATCGGCGATAACGATGGTATTATCGAAGGCCGGCGGCGCTACATATCGGGCCTTTGACACCATTGACAACGCCCCTGAAGAAAAGGCCCGTGGCATGACAATCGCCATCGCCCATGTCGAATACGAGACAGAGAAGCGGCATTACGCCCACGTGGATTGCCCAGGGCACGCTGACTACATCAAGAACATGATCACCGGCGCCGCTCAGATGGATGGCGGCATCGTAGTGGTGAGCGCTCCCGACGGCCCAATGCCCCAGACCAGGGAGCACATCCTTCTGGCCCGCAATGTTCAGGTTCCCTGCCTTGTGGTCGCACTCAACAAGTGCGACCTCATGGAAGACGAGGAACTGCTTGAATTGGTCGAACTCGAAATGCGCGACCTGCTCAAGAAATACGGCTTCCCCGGAGACGAGATCCCGATCGTCCGTGTGGCCGCATCAAAGGCCCTCGATTGCGGCTGCGGCAAGAGAGAATGCCAGTGGTGTGGCCGGATCTGGAAGCTGATGGACGCTGTTGATAGTTACGTCCCTGTACCACCGAGGCCAAAGGACAAACCGTTCCTGATGCCCGTCGAAGATGTGTTCGGTATAAAGGGCCGCGGTACCGTTGTAACCGGGAGAATCGAACGCGGAATCGTTAAGGTCGGCGACGAAGTCGAAATCGTCGGCATCAAGCCGACAAGGAAGACCACGATCACCGGTGTCGAAATGTTCCACAAGCTGCTGGATTCCGGAGAACCCGGCGACGCCGTCGGCTGTCTCATACGCGGTGTCGAGCGTGAAGACGTCGAGCGCGGTCAGGTTTTGGCTGCACCCGGCTCCATCAAGCCACACAACAAGGCAAAGAGCCAGGTTATGGTCCTGTCGAAGGATGAGGGTGGACGACACACTCCGTTCTTCAATGGCTACAAGCCCCAGTTCTATATCAGAACACTGGACATCACCGGCAGCATAAAACTGCCGGAGGGCGTCGAGATGGTGATGCCGGGCGACAATACCGCCATGGACATCGAACTCATCTACCCGGTAGCACTTGAACAGGGCATGCGCTTCGCCATCCGCGAAGGCGGCAGGACAGTCGCCTCGGGCGTCATCACCCAGGTTATTGAAAAATAGATAGATCAACTGCGGGGCCGCTTGGCCCCGCAGGGAGTACAAGACATCAATGGCCAAGAAGAGTGAGGCAAGGGTAATCATCCATCTCTCTTGCTCGGAATGCAAGGAGAGGACTTACACCACCACCAAGAACAAGAAGAACGATCCCAACCGCTTGGAGCTTATGAAATATTGCCCCCGTGATCGTCGCCACACGCTTCACAAGGAAACGAAATGACGACCGAGCGAAAATCCCTGTCCGCAGGTACATCCGCCCATACTGCGAAAAAGGGCGGCGTGATTGGCTTCATCGCCGAGACCGTTGGTGAGTTCAAGAAAGTAGTCTGGCCGTCGCGCAAGGACGTAATCCGACTCACCCTCATAGTCATCGTCGTTACGGCCAGCCTGGGCATAATCCTTGGCAGCATAGATTACGGCTTTAAGTCCCTCATTTCATTCCTTGGGGGGACGGGCGGCTAGATGGACACCAAGCAGATCGAAAAGCGGTGGTATGTAATCCATACCTACTCAGGATACGAAGACAGGGTCAAGAAGAACCTCGAACAACGCATCAAGTTCATGGGCGCAAGCGAGAAAGTCCTTCAGGTTGTCATTCCCACCGAGGATGAGGTGGAGATAAAAGACGGACAACGCCGCACGGTCACCAAGAAAGTATTCCCAGGCTATCTACTTGTACAAATGGCCTTAGACGACGAGTCTTGGGATATCGTTCGCAACACGCCAGCGGTCACCGGTTTTGTAAGCAGTGGCAACAAGCCCACCCCTCTGGAAGAGCCCGAGGTCAAGAAGATACTCGACCAGATGGCTGCCGAAGCTCCCAGGGTCAAGGTCGGCTTCCAGAAGGGCCAGAGCGTGCGCGTCGTCGATGGGCCTTTCATAGACTTCGTCGGCACCGTTGACGAGGTCAATCACGAAAAAGGCAAGATCAGGGTTATGCTGTCATTATTCGGAAGAGAGACGTCAGTGGAACTGGACTTCCTGCAAGTCGAGAGGCTGTAAGAACGTCAGTTCCGCGAGGAGCCTGAACCATGGCCAAGAAAGTAAAAGCAATAGTCAAACTCCAGATTCCTGCCGGCAAGGCTACGCCGGCTCCGCCTATCGGCCCTGCCCTGGGCCAACATGGCCTGAACATTATGGGCTTCTGCAAGGAGTATAACGACCGCACCGCCTCTCAGGCGGGCTTCATCATTCCTGTAGAAATAACCGTTTTCGAGGACCGGACTTTCACCTTTACCACCAAGACGCCTCCCGCGTCTGACTTGCTCAAGCGGGCCCTCTCCATCGAGAAGGGTAGCGGCATACCCAACAGGCAGAAAGTAGGGAAGATCCCGCAGGCCAAGTTGCGTGAGATCGCCCAGATGAAACAGAAAGACCTCAATGCTGCGGACGTCGAAGGCGCAATGCGCATCGTCGCAGGCACTGCCCGAAGCATGGGCATCGAAGTGGAGTAGTATCCTTATGTCAAAAATTGGCAAGAAGCACGAAGAAGCCTTGAAGCTGATCGACCCGGCAAAGGCATACAGCGTCAACGAGGCAATTTCAAACGCGAAGAAGGCGGCCCACGCGAAATTCGACGAGACGGTCGAGTTGCACCTCCGCATGGGAGTCGACCCCCGCGCCTCGAACCAGATGGTGAGGGGCGTGGCCGTCCTTCCTAATGGTCTTGGCAAGAAGATGCGCGTCCTCGTCTTCACCCAGGGGGAAGGCGTGAGAATCGCTCAGGAAGCCGGCGCTGACTACGTCGGAGCCGATGACCTGGTGAAGAAGATCGAGGCTGGCTGGACCGACTTCGATGTCGCTATCGCCACCCCGGACACGATGGGCAAACTGGGCAAACTGGGCAAGACGCTTGGACGCCGTGGTCTGATGCCCAATCCCAAGTCCGGCACCGTAGTGCCCCCCCCCGACCTCCCCAGGGCAATAGGGGACGCCCGCAAGGGCCGCGCCGAGTTCAAGCTGGACAAGACCGCTGGAATTCACATGCCCGTGGGCAAGATCGGCTTCGATGAGGACAAACTGGCTGAGAACGTCGACACCGCCCTGGAGGCGATCGCCCGGGCCAAGCCGTCAGGCTCCAAAGGCCAGTACATACGCACGGCATACCTGTCGACTACGATGGGCCCCGGCTTCAAGCTGGACATTAAGCCCATCCTTGCCTTAGGCGGTTCGTAGATAACCGCTGCTGCAAACCTGTCAGCAGGAAGGCCCGCTTATAGCGGGCCTTCTTCTTTTCCCCGTGAGCGGGCGCTGGTTCTCTTTTCGAACAAGCCGCTTGCCGTTTGCCCAAACCCCTCCTTCCATGGGAGGAAGAGATGAGAAACTTGAATCACCACCCGCCGCAGTCGTATAGTCTCGCCTGTGTCTAGATATCTGATTTTCGGCGTCATCGTCGTGACTCTGCTCACTCAGAGCGCGAGCAGCAGCGCGATCGCCGTCGCCTTCCCGGAGATCACCTCTGCCTTCAACGTTTCCGTTACCCTTGCCGGCTGGGTTTTGAGCATCTTCTTCCTGGCCACGATAGTCATCGTACCTCTATCAGGAAAAGCAAGCGACGTGCTTGGTCGCAAGCGCACATTCATGTTTTTCGTCTCGCTCTTCACTGCAGGTTCCCTGCTATGCGCGTTAGCCCAACTTCCGCAGTTTCATAG
>JAUSEJ010000874.1 GCA_030650265.1 Dehalococcoidia bacterium
CCAAGGCCTGCCTGGCGTGCACGGCTTCCACGGCGGCAACGACTGGGAGTTCTATAAGCCCGTTAGGGAGAACGATGAAATCACCCCAGAGCTGGTTTTCACCGGTTTTCGGGAGAAACGCAGCTACTTTGCCGGCCGGTCGGTAATGGAGTATCAGGAGGCGAGTTACCAGAACCAGCGGGGCGAGTTAGTGGCCAAGGCCAGCACCTGGATAGTAAGAGCGGAGCGTCAGGCCGCCCGGGAGACCGGGAAATACCATCAAATCGAGCTCCCTCATCCATGGAAGGAGGAGGAACTGACGGCCATCGAAGACCAGGTGCTGGCGGAGGAGATTCGCGGGTCCACACCGAGATATTGGGAGGACATCGAGGTCGGTGACCCATTGGGGCCGGTAATAAAGGGGCCTCTAGGGCTAACGGACATGATCGCTTACTGCGTTGGAGCGGCGCCAATCCAGGTAATGGCGCACCATGCTTCACTCCAACTGTATCGCAAACACCCTGCCTGGGCTTTTCGTGACCCTGACACTTATGCGCTCGAACCTGTTTACTCGGTTCACTACTTGAAAACAGCGGCCAATGCCGCCGGCTTGCCTTACCCTTACGATGTAGGAGTGCAGCGGCACTCCTGGCTAATCAACATGCTGACCAACTGGATGGGGGATGATGGCTGGATCAAGAAGAACCATGGCGAGTATCGTAGATTTGTTTATCTCTCAGATTGTGTATGGCTGACCGGCAGGGTAACTAAGAAATACGTGGACGCCGACGGGGAGTACGTCGTAGACGTTAGGACAGAATCAATGAACCAGCGAGGTGAAGACGTCATGCCGGGCTGGTCCACGATTTGCCTGCCCTCAAAGACAGGCTACAATCCGTTAGATCGCCGGCTCGAGAGATAGAGACAAATGGGAGTCTTAATAATGGATTACGTGGCTTGGAGTAGCAATGTTTGAGCAAGCGCTGTCGGGCGTCAAGGTGATCGACCTAACCCACTACATATCCGGGCCATACTGCACCAAGATGCTCGCCGATTATGGCGCGGACTCGATCAAAGTGGAGAAGCCGGGCGATGGTGACGGAGCCCGGAAGCTCGGGCCATTCCTAAAAGATGAGCCCCATCCGGAGAAGAGCGGGTTCTTCGCCTATCTGAACACTAACAAACGAGGAATGACTCTGAACCTCAAGACAGAGACGGGTAAGGCAATATTCTTGCGACTCATTGCCGACGCCGATATTCTGGTCGAAAGCTATTCCCCAAGGGTTATGCCGGGATTGGGCCTGAGTTTCGAGAGGCTCAAAGAAGTGAATCCCCGTCTGGTCATGGTTTCGATTTCCAACTTCGGTCAAACCGGACCCTACAAGGACTTCAAGGCTTCAGAGTTGATCTTGAATGCCATGGGCAGCGAGATGTTCTCGCGGGGTATTTCGATCAGAGAGCCGCTCAAGCTCGGGGGGAACGCCGTGCAGTTCCAGGCCGGCTCCGTTTCGGCCGTCGCCACGAGTGTCGGATACTGGGCTGCCTTGGAGAGAGGTTACGGCGACCACCTCGACATCTCCATCTTCGAAACCCAGATAGGCAGCATTGACTCGAGGGGGTCCGCTCTCGTGGGCTACAGTTACTCGGGGAAAGTGGCGATGAGAAGGGTTCATGGCGCTTCCCGCGGTTACCCGAATGGCGTCTACATGTGCGCAGATGGCTACATTCAGATAGGTCATTCCGCTCCAGAATTCTTTCCAAGGGTCTTGAAGATGTTGGGCAATCCGGAAGAGCTCGGCGACCCGGCGATGGCCTTGCCGGCTGGCCAAATGGATGATGACCTCCGAGGCATCTTCGACGCCTACTTCATACCCTGGTGCCTCGAGAGGACGAAGCAGGAGATATTTCTCAAAGCCCAGGCGGTTGGTTTGCCTGCCGGCCCGATAAATACGATGGAGGATATCGCCAAAGACGCTCATTTTGAGGCCAGGGAATTCTTCGTCGACGTCGAGCACCCGGTAATGGGCGAGTTGAAAATGCCGGCGGCGCCGTTCAGGATGACGGCGAGTCCCTGGAAGGTAAGGCGACCAGCGCCTCTCCTTGGCCAACACAACGAAGAGATCCTCGGCGACCTGGGCTTCACGAAAGAAGATCTGGTCCGACTGAGAGAAACTGGCGTTATTTAGGCAGGGTCGGGACGGGGGCCAAACACGAAGACAGAAGGACACAAAGTTGTCGAGGACTTGGATCAGAAAAGTACAGCTTTGTGTCTTAGAGTCTTTGTGTTTCCGAGACCCTCCAGTGGCAAATCGTCTATCGAGGAGGAGAAGTAATGGGGAGACTACCGCTTGAGGGAATAAGGGTTGCTGCGACGACGATAGTCTGGGCGGGCTCCTTTGCTGAAATGCTTCTTGCCGACTGGGGAGCCGAAGTAATCAAAGTGGAGAGCCTCGATCGCTTTCCAACGTCGACCAGAGGCTACCTGCCGCGTCCTACCCAACTGTACGTTCAGAATGCGCCTCCCACGGCGGCCTATCCCCAAAATGAAGCTGGCGCCAGGCCGTGGAACAGGTGTTCTCTCTTCAACTATCATGCTCGCAACAAGCTAAGTTGCACGATGGATTTGACGCGGCCTGAAGGTAAGGAGTTATTCAAACGGCTGATAGCCAAGTGCGACGTTTTCATCGAGAACAACGCCTACGGTGTGGTCGATAGGTTGGGAATCGGGTACGAGGTCCTGAAAGAGATCACACCAGGTCTCATCATGGTTAGCCTTCCCGGTTTTGGCGCCACTGGTCCGTACAAGGATTTCCGCGGCTTCGGCATGCACCAGGAGGCTTTTGCCGGGCACACGTGGCTGCGGGGCTATCCCGACCTCGATCCTAGTGCAACGGCGCCCGTGGTGCACAACGATGCCTGCGCCGGCGCGAATGCCGCCTATGCGGTCATGATAGCTCTGGTGCAGCGCCGGAGAACCGGCGCCGGGCAATTCATCGATTTGGCCCAAACAGAGGCGGCGATCTCTCACCATGCAGACGCCGTTTTGGACTATACTATGAACGGACGTGCCCGAGAGTCGACGGGGAACCGGCACGCCTCAGCGGCGCCTTGTGGCGCCTACCGGTGCCGAGGAGAGGACGAGTGGGTGGCAATTACCATATACGACGACCTTGACTGGACGGGCTTCTGTCGCACTCTGGGAAATCCAGCGTGGACTAAGGAGGATAGGTTCTCCTCATCTCTGACCAGATGGAACAATCAGGATGCGCTGGACAGGCTGGTGGAAAACTGGACCAGCCGGCAGAGTAGCTATGAGGTCATGTACGCCCTCCAAGAACAAGGTGTCGCCGCCGGTCCGGTCATCAGCAACAAGGATGCCTTCGATGACCCCCAACTCATCGAGAGGGGACAGTTCGAGGAACTCCATCAAGAGGAATGCGGCAACTACTTGACACCTGGTCTTCTCTGGCGGGCGGAGTATACTCCCAACCGGATCCGGCTACCGGCCGTGCGCCTCGGCGAGCACAACGAGTATGTTTACAAAGAGGTTATGGGTATTTCGGATGACGAGTATGCCCGGCTGGAGAAGGCAGGCCACATAGGCATGGACCTGGCGCCCCATTTGAGGTAGGATGTATCCGTTACTTCATGCACGTCTGCCTGAGTTGAGAGAAGCCAGTCGATGGCAGGCCAGTGGCAAGATGGCCCTGCCACCTTGGAGTGACAGAGAGGTCTGGCCAATAGTTTCCTCACTATGTGCTTGTAGACCACAACAACCCCCCACTGAACATGCGACTACTAGGCGACATGCCCGGTCAGTCGCAGAATATGCTGGATGCTCTCGCGCACTTTAGCGGGGGGCTGCGAGGCCAGGCATTCGTCAATGTGAGCGCCGATGATCTCCGCCGCCACTTTATCAAGGGCGGCGCGCGCCGCCATGACCTGGATTAGCACTTCATCGCAGGCTCTGTGCTGTTCTACCATTCGCTCGATCCCCCTCACCTGACCGGCGATCTTGTGGAGCCTGAGGATTATCTTGTCGTCTGGACCTTCCAAACTCTATTCTCCTCTCATATTCGGGGAGGTAAAATAC
>JAUSEJ010000893.1 GCA_030650265.1 Dehalococcoidia bacterium
GTACCGGCTGAGTTCATTGGCGATACCCCCACTCTGGGAGATAAAGGCCACGGGACCGCTTTCTATGGGTGCCTTGGCCCATGTGCATATCCCGGACTTTGGGACATACAGGCCCAT
The DNA here is from genome assembly GCA_030650265.1 of Dehalococcoidia bacterium. The sequence goes on from JAUSEJ010000893.1 coordinate 118, forward strand.
GCCGTTTGGCCCGATGACCGAGAGCTCTCTCTCGGTGGCTATCGCCTTGATTTGCCTTTCGAGTTCGATCCCTTCGGCTTCGCCGGTTTCCCGAAAACCAGCGGTAAAGATATGTATGTTTTTTACGCCGGCGTCGGCGCACTCGACCAGAGCCTGTGGCACCAACCTGGCCGGTATTGACACAATGACCAAATCGACGATCTCCGGGAGCGATCCGATGTTCGGATAAGTCCGCAGGCCCAGGATCTCGTCGGCTTTCGGATTGATGGGATAGATTCGCCCGGCGAAGCCAAGTTCCCTATAGGTGTTGATGAAGTTCGAACCATTGGGGCCGGTCCCCGTAGCCGGCCTTGTGGAGGCGCCAATAATGGCGACGGACTTGGGATTGAACATAGTCTCGAAATCGGGCCTGTGCGGCATTCATTAGTCTCCCTAGATTTTTGGATTGGGGCTAACGGATAGTATACAGGATGGGTGAAAGGGCTGCAACCAGACTTGAGGATTCTTCCCCAATATTGGCGTTCCATTGTGAAATAAAGTACTTGCAATTTTGCTCAATATGGGTTATAGTAAATGCGTCTCTTACTGGACTGGACGAGGCACGAGTGAAGCGAGTGACGGTTTTCAAAGGCGAAAAGCGCTCCCATGATGGCTCCATTTTCGGCAGGCAGTTTGCCGTGTATCCTGGTTGGCAGTTACTTGGTGAAGGCTCTCTGTCCAAAACGATTCGTAGGGCTCCCGGCACGGTTGGAAGCTGGCCTGCGATCGACGCTCCGTCCGCGCTAAGGGACCTGCCGGGAACTAGCCGCGCGTTAGAATAACAGGAGGTATAACGTATGATTCTCAGGAAGATGGCAGGATGTGCCATCATTGCCCTCGCTTTGGGCACGACCTTCCTCGCTGCTGGTTGTGACCAGACAGCGGCGACGCCCACGGCGACCTCGGTCGCCGCAACAGCTACCCGTCCACCTTCGACGCCGACGGTGGCCGCTTCACCTACTCGTCCGGCGGCTGTAGCAACAGTAGCCGTAACTACCGCCCCCGCTGCTTCACCGACAACGGCAGCGCCAACGGCGACGACAGCGGCAGCAGCACCAACGGCGACAGTGGCAGCAGCGGCACCAACGGCGACAACGGCGGCAGCGGCGCCGACGGCGACCAGGCCTCCGGTGACTCCCACGACGCCGCCCGTGGTGAGTGGCCCACCAAACATCCCACATACACTGGCGGGTCGTGATGCCTGCACAGGCTGCCACCAGGTAGGCGCGGCCGGCGCTGGAGTACCGGGTGGAACTGGCTTGCCGGCCAACCACGCAGGTCGCACGGATGCAACTTGTCAGGGCTGCCACAAGGCTGCCTAAGTAATCGACTAAGTCAGTTCGGGTATCATGGAGAGCGCCGCACAGGAGCGGGGACCGTCAATCACGGTTCTCGCTCCTGTTTTGTTGGAGACCGTTGGCGATGATACCGCCGCCAAGAAGAAGATCGTCATCGTAGAACACCACGGCCTGCCCGGGGGCTACGGCTTTCTGCGGCTCAGCGAACATGATCTCCACGCGTTCGTTATCCAGGACATGGAGAGTTGCCTGGACCTCTCGCGCCCGGTATCTAATCTTTGCCGAGACCCCTATCGGGTTCTCTGGCCGGTTAATCGATACCCAGTTTACATCCCCGGCGACGAGTCCCCTTGCATATAATTCTGCTTCCTCCCCGACGACAACTGCGTTGCGAGAGACATCGAGGGCGACCACGTATAGGGGGCGCTGACTGGCCAAGCCAAGCCCGCGTCGCTGACCGATGGTGTAGTGGACTATTCCCTTATGTTTGCCCATGACTTTGCCTGTTTTGTCTACAATTGGGCCGGGCAAGGAAATGCCAGGCCTGCTGTCGTTCAAGAAATCGCCGTATTTGTTATCGGGCACGAAGCAGATTTCCTGGCTATCTGGCTTGTCGGCAACTTGAAGGGCCAGATTCTTGGCGAGTTGCCTTGTTTGGTCTTTAGTCATCTCACCGAGAGGAAACAGGCTGTGGGCCAGTTGCTGCTGTTTGAGAACGTAGAGGACGTATGACTGATCCTTGGTGGTGTCGCTACTCTTCCTGAGGACGTGTCTTCGGCCTATCTCATCGTAGGAAAGGCGGACGTAATGGCCGGTGGCCACGAATTCCGCTCCAAGGGCCAGGGCTTTGGTGAGCAGGGCGTCGAACTTAATGAACTCGTTGCAGCGGATGCAGGGATTTGGCGTCCGACCGCGGCTATACTCGTCGATGAAATTGGCAATGACCTTTTCGGCAAATAC
>JAUSEJ010000900.1 GCA_030650265.1 Dehalococcoidia bacterium
TTGCCTATGGCAAACAGCCCACTGGTCGGGTGTCGGTGGATGGCAGGCATGGCGAGGCCGTCCTTCAAGAGAAGGACGTCCCTAGAAGTAGGAACCAGCCAGGGATAACAAAAAGAAGGACAGAGGGCGGTCGTCCGTCCCCTGTCCTTCTTTCCTATACTTCCCGGAACTCCCCTTCGACGGTGCCATCGTGGGGGCCGGGTTGGCCGCCTTGCTCTTCGCCGGGAGGGGTTTGGCCGGGCTGGCCGTACACGGCCTGCCCGATCTTCTGCAAGGCCTCGGACAGTTCCTCCATGGTGCTCTTGATGCGTCCGGCGTCGTTGGCCGCAACCGCCGACCGCAGGGCCGTGATCTTCCCTTCAACCTGCTCTTTGACGTCGGCCGGTACCTTGTCTCCATTGTCCTTCAAGGTCTTCTCCGCCGTATAGGCCATGCTGTCGGCCTGGTTGCGGAGCTCGATCTCTTCTTTCTTGCGGGCATCTTCCGTCGCGTGGGTCTCGGCCTCCCGCTGCATGCGCGCTACCTCGTCCTTGCTGAGGCCGCTGCTGGCCGTGATGGTGATCTTCTGCTCCTTGCCGGTGCCCGTGTCGCGGGCCTTCACGTTCAAAATGCCGTTGGCGTCGATGTCGAAGCTCACCTCGATCTGGGGCATGCCGCGTGGCGCCGGCAAGATGCCGTCGAGCATGAACCGCCCCAACGACTTGTTGTCGGCAGCCATGGCTCTCTCCCCCTGGAGAATGTGAATCTCCACGCCTGATTGGCCATCGGTTGCCGTGCTAAAGGTCTGGCTCTTGGCCGTCGGAATCGTCGTATTTCGCTGGATCAGGGCCGTAGCCACGCCACCCAGCGTCTCGATGCTCAAGGATAGGGGCGTTACGTCGAGCAAGAGAACGTCGGTTACTTCGCCCTTGAGGACGCCGCCCTGAATGCCGGCGCCAACGGCCACGACCTCGTCTGGATTGACGCCCTTATGTGGCTCTTTCTCGAAGAGCTTCTTCACGGTTTCCTGGACGAGGGGCATGCGGGTCTGGCCACCGACGAGAATAACCTCGTCGATCTGGGCGGCTGTAACGCCGGCGTCAGCTAATGCCTGACGGCAGGGCCCCGCCGTGCGCTCTACCAGATCGCCGACGAGTTGTTCCAGTTTGGCGCGGGTAAGTGTAAGGGTCATGTGCTTCGGGCCACTGGCGTCGGCGGTGATAAAGGGAAGATTAACCTCCGTCTGGATGACCGTGGATAGTTCGCACTTGGCCTTCTCCGCCGCTTCCTTCAAGCGCTGAAGGGCCATCTTGTCCTGCTTGAGATCTATACCCTGTTCTCGCTTGAACTCGACGCACATCCAGTCGATGACTTTCTGGTCGAAGTCGTCCCCGCCGAGGTGGGTGTCGCCATTCGTCGACTTCACATGGAAGGTACCCTCGCCCAACTCGAGGACGGAGATGTCGAAGGTGCCGCCGCCAAGGTCGTAGACGGCGATTATCTCGTCCTTCTTCTTGTCCAGTCCGTAGGCCAGAGCCGCCGCCGTGGGCTCGTTGATGATTCTTAGCACCTCGAGTCCCGCTATCTTCCCGGCGTCCTTGGTGGCCTGCCGCTGGCTGTCGTTGAAATAGGCGGGGACGGTGATAACGGCCTCTGTTATCTTCTCCCCCAAGTAGGCTTCGGCGTCTTGCTTGAGTTTCTGGAGAATCATGGCCGAAACCTCGGGCGGGCTAAAGGACTTGTCGCCGATGGTCACGCGGACGTCCCCGTTCGGCGCCTCTCCTAGCTTATACGGCACGAGCTTCTTGTCCGTTTCGACCTCCCGGTCGCGGAACTTCCGGCCCATAAATCGCTTAATGCTGGAAACCGTGTTCTCCGGGTTGGTAATGGCTTGCCTCTTGGCCACCTGCCCGACCAATCTTTCGCCACTCTTATTGACGGCGACTACCGACGGCGTGGTTCTCCCACCCTCGGAATTCGGGATTACGACGGGCTCACCGCCCTCCATTATTGACATACAACTGTTGGTCGTTCCTAAGTCGATGCCCAGTACTTTACCCATAAATTCTGCCTCCTGTTCTAGTCCTAGATGTCCCGCTTTTTCAGATTATCTTGCTTTGTTACTCACCGCTGGCATCGCCAGGCGGGTAACTCGATCGTAGAGGTTGTAGCTATTTTGAAACCGGGTAGTGACTTTCCCTCTTCGCCAGTCGACCCTGCTCCCTTGCGTTCGTCGACCACAAATGATAACCTCCTTAGTGGTAAAGGTCCCCCATCAGCCCGCTCATCACGAGCGACAGGTACTTTACCGCCGAAATGGTTCGCCAGTATGGCATGCGCGTCGGTCCCACCACCGCAACAATTCCACCTGCCCCCTCAGATACGCCATAGCGGGCAAGCACAATGGAGCACTCACGCAGCGGATCGTTGAGATTCTCATCGCCGATCACTACCTGGACCCCATCCCCCTCGGGCAACTCCGGCAGCATGCCGCTCAGGGTGCTCCTTTGCTCGAATAGTTCGACCAACTGCCTCATTTTCTCACCGCTAGCGAACTCTGGCTGACCCAACACGTGCCGGAGTCCATCCAGATAAAGCTCGTAGCTAGTCTGCTGGTCGATGGTCTGCATCCCTTTGATGACGTTGCCCACCACCTGCGCCTCCACCGGCGAGAGTTCTGACTGACTACCCTGGATCTCCCGGGCAGTAAGACCCGCATACAGGGCATTCAGCTTGTTTGCCACACGTTTCAAGTCATCCTGGCTTACCGGCTGGTCGAGGCTGAGCACCTGATGCTTGAGAATAGCCTCCTGGAGGATCACGATCATCAGCGCCAGAACGTCTTGAAGTGGAACCAACTCGATCTGCCGGAGGTGAGATTCCACTGTCCGCGGCGACGATACTACAGCGGCGTTATGGACAACTCCCGCCAAGACGCTGGCCGCAAGGCGAACCCACTGGTCAAGCTCCCGTTCGATTTGATGAAACTGGTGATTGATCATGTGGCGCTCGGCAAGGGGAAGCTGCAAATCTCCCATAAGGCGCTCGACGAAATAGCGGTACCCCTTGGAGGCCGGGATGCGACCGGCAGAGGTGTGGGGATGGGTAATGTAGCCTTCCTCTTCGAGGTCCGCCATATCGTTCCTTATGGTGGCCGAGCTAACGCTGAGACCGTACTTGCCCACGATACTAGCCGAGCTGATAGGAACGGTGGTCGTGATGTACTCCCCCACGATTATCCGCAAAATGGCTTGCTGTCTCTGCGATAGCATTTCGTTCCCCTAATTAGCACTCTCATACCGAGAGTGCTAACTGCTGATAATCTAGCAAATTTGTCGGGCTTTGTCAAGAGATTATCTCGTCAGTGAACAGGAGACAGGAAACTTGACAGCTACGCCAGTCCAGATGGTTCCGGTCCTGATTTTCGGGTCTCCCCCGCCGCCCCAAACAATCTGCGCCCGAGGCAAGGGCATTCCGATTTGACCTGTTCCCCCTTCGCTAGACCGTCATCTCCCGTCCAGTGAGCCGCAGGTAGGCAATGGTCCAGTAACTCCATAAGAAGGCGTTCACGATTGCTGACAGGGTCCCTAGAACGGCTACTAGCACAATAAGGGCCAGGACAATGTAGATGATGAGCGGCCCGCCGAAGCCGATTGCCATATTCAAGAGAAGCCCGATTACAGCGAGCGGGGTAACGGTGACGGCCATGACCACCAGCATAATCAGGCCGACGAAGAAGTTGAGGCCAGCGCCGATCAACCACACTAACAAGCTGGAACGCGACCGGGATCGGATCAGCCTCGCTCCGGTCCTTATGGCAGAAACGGGACCGATATCCTCGATCACTATGGCCCGTTGGGCGAAGGCGACGACGATGCTGAATAGAATAGAAGCGGGAATGAACACCAGCACGGCGACGATGCCCAGCAGGACAGCGATAACTATTGGCAGGAAGCGGACGCCATCGGGCAGAACACCGATGACTACGGCGAAGGTAGCGATGACGACAGCAATTGACATAGCTAAGAAGATGGCCAGGGCGATCTGGAGTAGCCATAGCCCGAGGAACCGCCAGAAATAGGTCAGCCCCGCCTGCAGGGCCTGACTGGGGGAACTGGAAAGGCCGACACCAGTATCCGCCGTTGCCCTGACCATACCGCCCTGGGCAATGAGCGAGATGACTTTGAATAGCAGCCAGACAAGGAAGAAAACCAGCACGGCCATGAGAATCAGGACAAGCAAGAAGCCGCCGTTTTCGTTGACCCATCCGGTCATTGGCGCGAAATCGGGGCCACCCGTGCCGCCACCGTAGTCACCGCTGCGACTACCCCATTGGCTCGGGAAACTGAAATTGGCGACTGGACTCGAGCACGTGCCAGCACTGCTGCCGGCAAAGAGCCCGAGAACCCACAGGAATCGATGCCGCCAGGTGATTGTCCAGGCATCCCGAAGCAAGCGTCCGTAGTCCATGATCCAATTATAGCACACGGGGCAACCTATTACAATACGCCTGCTTGTCAAGCGAATATCTCACTACGATTGTTTTGCCTCTATTCCTCGTGTATAATGAGGTATAGCAGACCCTGGTGGTCTGCCGCAGCGCATCGAATGGGGATTATGGCCGATGATCTTGTCTGGCGCCAATCCTGGAATTGAGCAGGAGAAATCTATGTCGTCTGGCCAGGAGCTATGCATCGAAGTGGGAATCCTCACCTCGGGCAAAGCCACTTTGAGCATGATGTTAACCAGTCTGCTCCTACAAGATAGGGCGAAGCTCCGTATTCATATCGTCGATACCAGCGAGTCGCCGGTCATCAAGCGTGATGACGTTGCTTTTGCCCTGAGGCTTGCCTTCGATAGGGGCATAAGCTGTGAATACGAGGTAAGTAGGGAAAAGCACCGGGCCTTCAGCGTCGGACGGCTTAAGCTGCTAGAGGCGTTAAAGGGACCGCACACTTGCTTTGTCGATGATGATGTCGTTCTGCCCTCCGATACGTTCAGGCGGGTGGCGGCTGTGATTCAGGAGAACGACATCTATGGCTATATTGCTCCCTACTGTAAAAATGCCGGTGTTGCTTCACAACAACTGGTCGGTATGACGCACTATTCACCGGGTGGCGTGTTCTTCCAGGACCAACTGGTGCGAGAGGTGCTTTTGGAGTATTACAGCACCACTATCGACGTACTTGATAAGCGTAAGTCTGCTGATAAGGTATGGGAGATCGCCTTTCTGAGTCAGATGTTCACCCAGTTGGGACGAAAGTGCATAGTACAGGACGACAACGTGGTCTATCATCTAGATTATCGTGAGCGGCGAAACTGGAGGCTGTTGGAAGGTCACCTGGTGAGTAGCAGCGCCAGGAAGGCTCGCGAGTTGCTGGCCAAGCACGAAATTCCGACCAGTAAGGCAGCTACAGACCGATGAGTGGTAATCTGCTTATCGGGCAATCAGGCGGACCGACGGCAGTCATTAACGGCAGTCTTGTCGGCGCCATAGACGCCGCCCTGAGACATCCGGAAATCGATGGCATTTACGGGGCGCTTCATGGGGTTGAGGGTCTCCTACAAAACAGGATCGTGGACCTGCGGCGGGAGAGTCGGGCCACCTTGGACCTTGTCTATCGCACACCATCCGCTGCTCTGGGGTCGTGCCGCTTTCAACTCCAGGCCCAAGACATAGATCGGTTGGTTTCAATCCTCCAGCGGCTCGATGTCCGCTACTTCCTCTACATTGGTGGCAACGACTCGGCGGATACCTCTCACAGGATCGCCATTCGGGCCAGTGATCTGGGCTATCCTTTGCAGGTAATTGGCATCCCAAAGACCGTGGACAACGACCTTATGCACACCGACCATTGCCCGGGCTACGGCAGCATCGCCCGCTTTGTGGCAAGCGTGACGCGCGATGCCGGTCGCGACACCGAGGCGCTGCCGACTGTTCATCCCGTGAAGATAATTCAGGTGATGGGGCGAAACTCAGGTTGGGTGGCCGGCGCCTCGGCGCTGGCCAAGAAGAGCGACCTGGATGCCCCCCAGTTGATCTACTTTCCCGAGTTGGTCTTTGACCGGCAGAAGTTTCTCAGCGATGTGCGGACAGTCTGCGATCGGATTGGCTATGCCATTGTCGTGGTCTGTGAGAGGGTCAAAGATGAGACCGGCGAGGTGGTGGGAGGAGGAGAGGCGCTGTTCATTGACGCCTTTGGTCACCCCTACCACGAGGGGCCGGCCGGCTATCTCTGCCGGTTGGTTGACCAGCAACTGGGTCTGCGAGCCAGATACGACAAGCCAGGCACTGCCCAGAGAATGGCCATGAGCCACGTGTCTGAAACGGACCTCGAAGAGGCTTACTTGCTGGGCAAAATGGCTGTCGACTATGCTGTGGCGGGAGAGTCGGACAAGATGGTGATCCTGCTCAGGGAGCCTGGTGAAATCTACCGTTGTTCCACGGGTCTCGCCGATCTGGAAACTATCGCTAATTCTGAGAGAACGCTTCCCGCCGACTATATCAACGCGGCGGGGAACTTTGTGACAGAGGCGTTCCTGAACTACGCCCGGCCCCTCATCGGCGGTCCCCTGCCAGACTATGGACGGCTGAGCAAGATTCCTTTCTAAGCCGCCAGCCCCATTGCCGCACTATCGAATCCAATTGTGCTCCCGTCGCCAAAGGGCGGGAACAAGTGAGGCGAGTATGCCCAATAAGGCAATGCTTGAAACGAACAGGCAAGATTGCCGATAACCGATAATGAAGGCTGCGCTTTTCGGCACGTCGATCGGCGTTGAAAGCAATGCCGCACCCAACACAGCGCTGGAAATGCTAACACCTACCGTATGCCCGAACTGGCGGGAGGTCTCCAGCATTCCGGCCGCGAACCCTCGCCGGTCGGCAGGCGTGGTGCTCATAATGATCACATTGTTTGGCGTGTTGAATGATCCCGTTGCCAGACCAAGCGTGAAGGCGGTGAGCATAATCAGGGGGTAGGGCATCGTTGGAGCAAAGAGCGCCATCGTCCCCATTCCCAGACAGACAAGTGTCATCGCCAAAGGGCAGAAAAACCGCCATCCTGTCCGGTCGTAAATCCTCCCGCTCAGGGGCGACGCAATAACGGCGCCTGAGGACAAGCTTATTACGATTCCTGCCGTATGCGATGGCGAAAGCCCCAGGCCCTTTTCTAACAGGAAAGGCATCAAGAACGAGGATGCCATCATTGTCATGTGAAGAATCTGATTGGAAATAATAGAGAAGGCAAATGGCGCGTCGAGCAGGTATGACAGTTCGATCAAAGGCTGAGCAGCGCGTCTCTCGACTACCACGAATAGCAGCAACCCCCCCGCGATGACGGCTAGCAAAGCGGCGTTATAATGCCATCCTGTTGGCAAGGAAACTCCTGCCGGGTGCAAATGGTTAAAAGAGAGACTGAAGGCGATCAGTATGATGGCCAGAATAACCGCCCCAAGGTAGTCGATCTTGGGCGGTTTCTCAGGCGGCAGGGGCCCTTGCAGATAGCGCGCTGTAATGATACCGACGAGCCCGACGGGCAGCGTCAAGTAGAACAGCCACCGCCAGTCAAGGTATTGGGCCATAGAAGTGCTCAAGCTAACGCCAAGGATGCCTCCCATAGACGCAGACATGGCGATAATGCCGACGGCTGTGCCCCTCTCTTTAACCGAGAAAGTGTTGGTGATGATGGCCAGGCTGTTTCCCGATATCAGGGCAGCAGCCACTCCCTGGAGCATGCGGAACACGATGAGCATGTCGATATTCTGGGACAAGCCACTGGCGGTGCCAACCACAGTGAAAAGAATGATACCGGCCAGGTAAACGTTTCGGTGTCCGTAGAGATCGCCAAGCCTACCGGAAACGAGCAGCAAACTGGTAAGTGTCATCAGATAGGCAGTCGGCACCCACCCGGCCACGTCCGCGCTGACGCCGAAGTAGTCGGCAATCGTCGGAAGTATAGCTGCCAGTGGCGTAACCGTGAGCATGACCAGAATGTTTGTGATGACGCAGGCGACAATGGCGGCGGTCTTTTGGTTGGCCAGGCTTCGACCTCCTAGAATTCATGGGCGACCTCAGTATAGCAGCCTTCTGATAGCCGGTCAATCGCAGGTTGTCTTCAAAACTCCAGTATTATCTGGTGTCGGCATAGAACCTGGTCAGGAGGGTCGGTGGCAGGCCGAAGAAATAGGAATAGCGGAGGCACCACATCAGGAAGATGGTACGAAACAAGCCGTCCTTCTCCCAACGGCGAGCGGACGTAGTGGCGGCCAGAGGCAAGCGCACCACTTTTCCCCGCCTCGACATGCGGGCGCCCAGGTCGAGGTCCTCCATCAGGGGGATGGGTTGGTAGCCGCCCAATTCAAGAAAGGCCCTGGCCCGGACGAAGATCGCCTGGTCGCCGGTGAAGCCGCCGAAGAGCCTGTCCCGCAGGTTAATGGCCTTCTCGACGATCCGGTAGACAAGTCGGGGGCTATCAAGACTTAGTTTGAACCGCCCGCCGACGACGGCCGGATCATCCAGCGCCCCCTCAATCTGACGAAGGGCATTATAGGGAAGAGTAGTGTCGGCGTGGAGAAACAGCAACACATCTCCTTTGGCATTGCGGGCGCCCTGATTCATCTGTGCCGCCCGGCCCCGCTCCCCCACGAGGACAGAAGCGTACGGTCTGGCTCTTTCTACGGTGTCGTCCGCGCTTCCTCCATCAATGACCAGAATCTCGAAATCGCCGTGCAGACCAAGAAGGTTTTGCAGCATCGACTCTATCCCGGCCGCCTCGTCCAAAACCGGCACCAGTACTGAAATCATCACTCTACTTGTGTTCAAGCGTCCTTCCCTGTCCTACCGCCGCATGGCGAAGATAAGGCCGCCAACCAGGCTAACGACGGTGACCAGTGCCCAGAACAGTAGCGAAGCGGCCACCGCCGGCGCTGCCCCAATGTTGACAAAGCCGAAGAAGTAGATATAGGCGCCCTCTCTCACCCCCAGCCCGTTAAAGGAGATAGGAATCATTTGCAGCGCCATGATGATGGGAATGACCAGCAGGCAGTAAACGAGAGATACATCTTGCCCGAGAGCGCGAAATATGGCAAAGTTTATCAGGATTACTGTCGCATGAAAGCCGATTGACAAGACAATGACCCAAAGGAGGATCCACTTGTTGCTGAAGCTGACCGCCATCGATCTGCCCACGCCCTGGATCTTCTCGCGCAAAGAGAAGATGTTCGGTATGGAAATTCTGCTCCCGATCAGACGTCTTGCCCCCGGGCTGGCGACGATGGTGATGATGACGCCGAATATAACGAGTACGCCGGCCACAGCGCCGGTGAAGCCACTGGAGATCTGGTAGCTAAGAACCAAGCCGATGACCGCCGTAAGGCCAAGGGCGAAACCGGCCAGTAGACGCTCTCCCACCACCGATGCTGTCGCCTCGGGCATCCTCCCCGTGTACCGGCCAATATCGGCAATACGCACTACGTCTCCCCCGATATTGGTTGGCAGGAAGTTGTTGAAGAAGAGGCCAACCAGGTACGAGGTGAAGAGCTTGGGCAGCGAGACGTGTACGCCCTGTACCGTGAGCAGCCACTGCCACTTATAGGCGCTGATAACCAGAGCGAACACCACGAGGAACAGGCCAAACGCCAGCCAGGGAATGCTCGCCCCCGCCAGGTTCTCCAAAAACTGCGAAAAGCCCACGCTTTGAAAGAGGATAACCAGTAGCGCCATGCTGATCAGTGGCCGGATCAGGCGAGATAGGCCGGGACCTGATTTCTTAATCCGGGTTGTAGGAACGGCCGTCGTTTCTAGTTCCATGATCGGTTGTAGACTCCCAGGTATTTACGGTCCTAACCGCTGATTCATCAGATTGAAGGATTTCTCAGGTGGGATTCGGGGGCACGGCGTTTTGCCTGCGTCTTCATCAGCGTAATCCTTTAATCAGCGTAATCTGCGGTTCAGATATCGTCTCACGACGCCGCCGGTCCCCTCCCGGCGGCTATCTTGCGATCGAGGCGGGCTTTCACGGCGAAGCCAAGGACGAAGAGCGCCGCCACCGCGCCGAAGGCGAGGAGCCCGACTTTGACCCCGCCGGTCAGGTTCTCGCCGAGGATAGAGTATACCACAGTGGCAGGCAATTGACCAACGCCGGTAGCCACCATGAACTCGAAGAAGCCAATGGAAGTCACGCCG
>JAUSEJ010000904.1 GCA_030650265.1 Dehalococcoidia bacterium
GAACAGGGCCTAGCCATCGCTCAGCGAATAGGCGCTCCGTCCTCTGAGGTTGTTCAACGCCTTCGTTTATCATACGCCTATTTCAACTCCGCAGCTTGGGACGAAGCCCTCCATAGTAGTGTGGAGGCCATAGCCACAGCGCGCCGCGTCGGGCAGCCTCGCGACCTGGCATTCTCATTGGCCTCAATGGCGATGATCGCGGCCTTGGAAGGAAACCCGACCGAGGCGGAAGTCCGTATTGACGAGGCAAGGACCGTCTTTGCTAACCCAACATCTATCGAGGGATACGTGTCTGGCGTAGTCAACCTTGCTGAGGCCGTTCTGGCCCTTCATCTGGGGCAGGTGGAGCGGGCGCTGAGCATTGCCAGGGGCTTCGACTCCGTATCCACATCATCAGGGTCTCGCGTCGGCCTAATACCACCGTACTTGCCACAGGGCCTGTCGCTACTAGCCGAAGTGCAGGTAGCGGCCGGGGACGCTGAGAGCGCGCTCGATACCGTGCGCAACCTGGCGTCTATTGGCTCCACGGACACGGCTTATTTCGCTGCCCTCGCCTCTCGGGTTGAGGGACTTGCTCGGAAGAGCCTGGGCCAAATCCAAGCTGCTTCGGCTTGCCTGGATCGGGCGCGGAAGATCTTCACCGCCTTGGAGATGCCATTCGAGGCGGCGAGATGCATGATCGAGCAGGCAGGCTTGGCATCTGCCACGCAGCCTGAGCTAGCAGTAAGATATGCGCAGCAGAGCTTGGCTATCTTCGAGCGCCTAGGCGCCGAGCGCCAGGCCGAACGCGCTCGCTTGTTACTTCAGAGATTTGGCCTTTCGCCTTTAGCCACAAGTCGACCGCGGCTAGGTGGCGTTCCTGTGACCTCGCGTGAACTCGCAGTAGCGCGACTTGTCGCCGAGAGTTTGACCACGGCTGAGATCGCTAAGCGTCTGACTATTAGCCCGTACACTGTTGGCCATCACCTGACCAACATCTACGCCCGCCTCGGCATAACCTCCCGTACTGCCCTCGCCCGCTGCGTAATGGAGGCTGGCCTGGTTCAGCCCAGGCATGAAAAATAGCTAACGGATAGCTAATTCCTGCGATGTAACGAGGAACTCGCGCCGCTATAATCTCTCAGTAAGATTCCCCCAAAGGAGACAAGCAATGACCAGAGTCGATGAGCTGCAAAAGAAATACCCGAACGTTCCCCGCGAAATAATCATCAAGATGGAGGTCCTGACGCTCGGCATCAAAGACTCCGAAGGATTGGACAAAGCAAGCTTTTGGTCTCGCGCCGCGGAAATAGGAACATACCAAAGTTACGACCGCCACGTAGACTACGCGGCCGCTGTGGCAAAGAGGCAGCAGGAGAAAAGACCCGGTTTCGTCAAACGCTTGGGAGCATTCTATTTCAAGAATGGGGCTGGAGCGAGGATGGAGCGGGACCACACAA
>JAUSEJ010000821.1 GCA_030650265.1 Dehalococcoidia bacterium
GTTTTCTTTTCTCTCTGTAGGAATTGACCCCTTCGCGGGCATCGGCGCCCTGGCCAAGGCAATAGACGCCCTTGGAATCGATCTTATGGGCTTCCATGGGATGGTCGGCGCCCAGCATCTTCCAGAGCATCTGGCGGGTCAGGGCGACGGATATGGCCGACGTATTCTCGGCGATCTCCCGCGCTATTTGCCGGGCTGTGGGCAATAGGTCCTCGGGCGCCAACACCCTGCTAACGAGTCTACCGGCCAGTGCCTCCTGGGCGTCGAAGATACGCCCGGTGAAGGTCCATTCGGCCGCCTGACTGATGCCAACCACGCGCGGGAGGAACCAGCTACTGCAGGCCTCGGGCACTATTCCCCGCTTCGCAAAAACAAGGCCGAACCTGGCGCTCTCGGAGGCCAGACGGATATCCATGGGCAACGTCATCGTGACACCGACGCCCACAGCGGGACCGTTTATGGCCGCGATCATGGGTTTCTTCATGTCGTAGATTCGCAGGGTAAGGAGGCCGCCGCCATCCCGGTGTTTTTCAATTGGCGTGTCGGCGTAGTCGAAGGGCTTGCCGCTCAAATCGGCGCCGGCGCAGAAGCCCCGGCCTGCTCCCGTAACGATAATTGCTCTTACGTCGTCATCTTCGTCGGCCCTATTCAAGGCATCCATGAGCTCCACGCCCATACCGTCGGCAAAAGCGTTCAGTTTCTCCGGTCTGTTGAGCGTGATCGTCAAGACCCGATCGGCTATTTCGTACTTGATCACAGAGTAGTCCAAGTTGGTCCTCCTAATTCGTATGAAGGTGCTTAGTCACCTGTGGACGGTAACTGCTGTCCATGCCACCGCAAAGTTAATTGAAAACGCTGTAGGTCCAGAAAATGCCTTCTTCAATTTGCCGGAAGCTAACAACTCGTCAAATATAGCACAGTGTCAGCCTTCATTCAAGTCGTGTTTGGTACGTGTTTGGTACGCGTCGAAGTGTGGCGCAAGGAGTTCTGATGATCAATCATCAGGCTCAAAGCGGTAGCGATCTAAGGCAGGCTCAAAACTGACGAAATTGGCCCCTAGCGCGCTGAAGCGCGCTGTATCCGTCAGCCTCTGGCTCTAGCTTCGGGGGGATTTGCCGTGCGCTGCTTCTGAACGTGGCGTATTCTGCAAATCGCTTCGGCCCAACGACCCATGCTGGCTCGGAGGCCGCGGATGTTTGGGCGCCCCCGCCCCTTGTGACCGCGTTGACAGGAAAATAGGGGCAAGTGTATACTGACCCGTGGGCAGCCCATCTTGTTCTTGTATGATCAAATCGGAGGCTATTGTTCTTCGTCATGAAGGACGACCATGATGATCCTGGATTTGCACACGCACACCACGAAAGCCGGCCCCCACAGCAGCCTCGATCCTGTCGCTGCCATTGTCGAGGCGAAACGAATTGGACTTGATGGCTTCTGTGTTACCGAGCACGAGTGGACCTGGGAAAAGCGCGATGCCATCAGTCTCAGCAACCAGCATGGCTTCCCCGTCTTTCGGGGCATCGAGGTCAATACCGACCTTGGCCACATAGCAGTCTTTGGCCTGGAACGCTACATCGCCGGAATCTACAAATTGGCAACCTTGCGTCAGGTGGCGGACGACGCGGGCGCCTTCCTGATCGCCCTGCATCCTTTCAGACGCGTTTTCGATGCACCTAATCTTCGCGCCGGATCCGTTCCGACGGTGGAAGAAGCAGCGCTTTTGCCGCTTTTCCAATACGTGGACGACATCGAGGTGCTCAACGGAGCCAATTCTGACGTGGAAAACGAATTTGCTCTTAAGGTCGGCCGGCTCCTGGGCATGAGGGGTACCGGTGGCAGCGATGCCCACTCGACTCATGGCCTTGGCTGTTGTACCACATTGTTCGAGAGAGACATCGCCAGCGAGGAGGATCTCCTGGACGAGCTCAGGGCGGGGAGATTCCGTCCGGCTGCCGGCCTTCTCACGGGCGAGCTAGTACTGTACGGAGTCGCCGGTGCGGGATACTGACCCCGAAATCCGCTTGGCAGGTGAGACCCGCGGCTCATGGCCTTATGATAATGAAACTCGTTAGGCTCATCGCCGCATTCATGGTCGCCGGCGCGTCGATGGGCTGCAACCCGTGGGCCGTGAAGCCACCGCCGACCGGTGGTACGCTTACCATTCGCCTCAAGTCTGACGTTCCCCTCCTCAATCCTCTCGTCAACGACCTGCCATCCCGGCGGGTTATGGGCCTCATGTTCGCTGGCCTCACGCGATTGGATGCCGGGCTTCGGGTCCAACCGGACCTGGCTAAGAGCTGGGAGTTGTCTTCTAGCGGCCTGGTCTGGACGTTTCACTTGAGGGACAACCTTCGCTGGCACGATGGCACGCCCCTAACCATAGAGGATGTCGCCCACACTTATCGCTATCTGATGCAAGGTGAACCGGCGACTATCGTTCAATCGGATCTCCTGAACGTCGTCGAGGCCATAGAGATCGTCGACAAGCAGAGCATTCGATTTACTTTGCGTCGGGCGTTTTCTCCTCTGTTTGTCGATACGACAACCCCAATCGTGCCCAAGCACATTTGGAATGAACTAGCCAATCCGGGAAGAGCTACCGTAGTCGTTGGCAGCGGGCCCTTCAAGCTGGCCGAGCATGTTCCCGGTCAGGCAATTATGCTGGATGCTAATCCCGAGTATTACGGTGGACGACCCTATCTCGATCGAGTGGCGATCATGTTTGGCGGTGAAAGTGCAACCATGCAAGCTATAGATAGTGGCCAGTTGCTCCTCGCTGAAGTCGATGTCGGCAGTGTTCCCGGATTGCCGGTGAGCTACGGGCGCCATTCCTATTCGGAGATCGGTTACAACTACGTGGGCTTCAACCTGCGGGAAGGCAGACTGATGGCGGACAGGAATCTGCGACTGGCCTGGTCCATGGCTGTTGATAAGCAAAACATCGTGGCGGCGGCTACGGGTGGCAAAGGCCAGGAGATTTGGGGACCGGTGACTCCGGGTAGCTGGGCCGACGATTATTCGCTCTCGCCTACTATTCGCAATGTCGAGGCGGCGAGGAAGCTGATGGACGACAGCGGCTGGCGGGACAGCAATGGAGACGGGGTTGCCGACAAGGATGGGCGACCCCTATCCGTCGAATTGCTGGTGCGGGCCGATGCAAGGGATAGGGTGACCGCGGCCCAACTAATGGCCAAACAACTCAGAGAGGCGGGCTTCGACGTCAGGGTGACGCCGGCCGATTTCTCGACGGTAATGGCAGCCAGACGAAAGCCACCGTTTGATTTTGATGCCATGATCATGGGCTGGGAATTGGGGATGGACCCCGATAGCTACTATCTTTTCGCCTCGGCGCAGATTCCGGCCGAGGGGAAAACCGGGCTTCTTAACTACGTGGGATTCAAGAACGGGGAGTACGATCGCCTGGCGATTGAGGCGAGGACGACTATGGACTATGGCCGGCGGAAAGACCTCTACGCCAGGATCCAGGCCTTGCTGGCCGACGAGCTCCCCTACTACTTCCTCTGGTCCGAACAAACCCACCTGGCCGCCAGTCCCCGCCTGCAGGGCCCGATTAGCCTCGATTCGCCGATGTTCCTTTGGAATGTAGAGAAGTGGTATTTCGATGGGCCTACACGTTCTCTGTGACTTTCTCGCCCAGGGTGGCGACGTTGATGTTATGGTTAGTGTAGATACAGATCTCGGCGGCGATCCCGAGGGCGATGCGGGCGATCTCGGGGGCTGTAAGTTCCGTATGCTGGAGTAGGCCAAGCGCGGCGGCCTGGGCGTAGCTGCCGCCGGAGCCGATGGCGATCATTCCGTGGTCGGGCTCGAGGACTTCGCCATCGCCGGACAGCACGAGGATTTGGTCCCTATCAGCCACGACAAGCCAGGCCTCCAGACGGCGAAGGTAGCGATCGGTGCGCCATTCTTTGGTGAGGTCGACCGCTGCCCGTCTCAGATTCCCGTGATGCTTCTCCAGTTGGCCCTCGAACTTGTCGAAGAGAGTGAGGGCGTCGGCGACCGCTCCGGCGAAACCACACAGAACCTGGTCATGGTAGATCGACCTGATCTTACGTGCCGTGTGTTTCATTACCGTGTCGCCGACGGTTACCTGCCCGTCACCGGCGATGGCGACCTGTCCAAAGCGACGGACGGCGAGTATAGTAGTAGCCCGCATAGGCTCTGTCATTCCTGGTCCTTTCCCTGATGATGTCATGATGTCAATTCGCCGCGAGGCTCGCATGAGTGCTGGCGCGACAAAACATGGTTTGATAACATATCGTAATGCCATTATATGGACCAAGAACAGGCTAGTCAAGCTCATGCACTGTAGACCGACTCGTCCTTTCCGGAAGGACGAGTCGGTCTAGAACTCATCAGCGCATTACTCCTCAAGGTGAGTGCTCGCCCCACAGACAAGGAAGAGACCCTGCTTAAGACCGGAACATGTATTGCATATCGGGCTGACCTATGCTAAAGTAGCTACTGTCGAAAACAGCTTCGCGACGCATGGCTAACAGGTC
>JAUSEJ010000921.1 GCA_030650265.1 Dehalococcoidia bacterium
GAGTGGGTGACGCGGCTACTGTTGGTGACGATGCTGGGCGGGTAGCTGTAGCGGCGACCGATGTCGCCGTGGGCGTCGCCGCGGTCTGGTTACAACCGGCAGCCAGCATGGTTGTGCCCAGAGCGAGGGCAACGATGGCAAACCCTGCCATCTTCCTGAGGATCATAGGGAATACCTCCTGTTGTTCTAACGCGTGATTTGTTCCCGGCCGGTCCCTTAGCGCGGACGGAGCGTCGATCGCAGGTCGGCTTTGAACCGTGCCGGGAGCCCTACGAATCGTTCTGTACAGGTTGCCTCCACCAGGTAACAATCAACCAAGATACACGACGAATTGACCGCCAAAGTTGGTGCCATCATGGGAGCGCTTTTCGCCATTGAAAACCGGTCACCCGCTTCACTCGTGCCTCGTCCAGCACAGTAAGAGATGCTCATACTATAGCCCATCTTGAGTAAGATTGCAAGTACTTTATTTCACAATGGCGCGCCAATATTTGGGGATGATTCCCGGACCTGGTTGCAGCGCCCTCACCCTTCCTGTATACTGTCCACTAGTCCCAACCAATCCGAGAATCTAGGGAGACTAACGAATGCCGCATAGGCCCGATTATGAAACCATGTTCAATCCAAAGTCCGTCGCCATTATTGGCGCCTCCACAAGACCGGCAACAGGGAACGGCCCCAATGGTTCGAACTTCATAAACACTTATAGAGAACTCGGCTTTGCCGGGCGCATCTATCCGGTCAATCCGAAAGCCAGCGAGATCCTTGGCCTGAAGGCCTATCCCAACATCGGCTCCCTCCCGGAGATCCCCGACTTCGTCATTATTTCCGTACCGGTCAAGTTGGTGCCTCAGACGCTCATCGAGTGCGCTGACGCCGGCGTAAAGAACATCCACATCTTTACCGCTGGTTTTCGGGAGACCGGCGAAGCCGAAGGGATCGAACTCGAGCGACAAATCAAGAAGATAGCCACCGAAAGGGAACTCTCGGTCATCGGGCCAAACGGTATGGGCCTATATGTACCAAAGGTCGGGATCTGCACGTGGGCAAAGGCGCCAAAGGAAAGCGGCCCAATAGCCTTCATCTCCCAGAGTGGGGGTATCGCCAATGAACTCA
>JAUSEJ010000929.1 GCA_030650265.1 Dehalococcoidia bacterium
TGGCGGTCTTTCCCGGTCCGCCGGGGAAGACCGTATCGCCGGCGATGAGATGCTGGTCGGCCAGAAGACAGATGCTGCCGGCCGTATGACCTGGAGCATGCACGACCTTTACCGTGTGGCTGCCAAAGTTAATCTCGTCGCCATCTTTCAGGTTCACGTCGACTCCGCCGGGGATGTCGGGTGCATCCAGTGGATGGGCCGCGACCTTCGCGGCCGTGGCAGCCCGCGCTTGCAGCAAGGCGCCAGTGTGATCTTGGTGTCTATGGGTAATCACGATACGCATGATTTTGATTCCGTTGGCAGCTTCCATGATTTTGTCGATGTCGGCGCCCGGGTCAACGATGATTCCTTCACCGGTCGCCGGATCTGCCAGCAGATAGCAGTTCTCGCCGTATGGTCCGACTGTGATTTTGCGGATTCGAAACTCGCTACTTTCGCTCATTGTGCTTCTCCTCAAACGCTGCTTTCGAGAATCTTGTATGATTGAGAATATAGTACATCATTCGGTTGTGGTACTCAATAGGCATTAGGGCGGGACGGGAGAATTCGCTAAATCGATCGGCGAACGCGGGGCCAGAATTACCCATTGACGGCGGGGTAGTGCATGCCGTAAACTGTCTCACTGAAACAGTTCCGGCACCAGCCTATACGTTTGCCTGGGCGAGTAACAGAGGTGGATGGTCGCCGCGGCTACCTGGACCAGTATGTTTACTACACATTAATTTGGGAGGGGTTGAAATGGCAACATTGGAAGAGCAATTGGCGGATGTTCGGGGCGTTCTGGAGGCGGACGGCTTCGAGCTAAAAATCGATGGTCTGGAAGATGGCCTTCTTCGTCTAACGGTCACACCGGGCGAAGAGGCTTGCGAGGACTGCCTGATGCCGAAGGACATTATGATTATGATGGTGACCGATGCCCTGCAGTCCCGATCAGAGGTCAGCCGGGTCGAGGTATGCTACCCGCGCAACTGACCGCGACGCTTGGTTGAGTCGCCAGTTAATAGATGAGAAATTGGGTTGTGCCGGCCGGATAGTGGCCAGCAGGAAGGAAGATAACGTGCGGAGCGAATCCGTATCATCGGTGCGCGAGCCTGTCTATCAGGTTGTCTGGCCACTGGGAAAATCTGTCATTGCCCCGGCCGTCGCTCCCAGTCCGCCCATTGTCGATCTGAATGGGAAGACTATCGGTGAGCTTTGGGACTGGCTGTTCAAAGGGCCGGAGATATTTGCCATTGTTCGCCAGCGACTGCTGGAGCGATTCCCCGACGTAAAATTTGTCGACCATAGCGTATTTGGCAACATCCACGGTTCCAGGGAAGCCGAGGTCATCGCGGCACTACCGGAGATGCTCCGCCAGCATGGCTGTGACGCGGTGATCGCCGCTGTGGGAGCCTGAGGTAGCTGCACTCCCGCCGTGGTGCGGGCAAGCGTAGTGGCCGAGCGGGCCGGCGTTCGCAGCGTCTCTGTCGTCTCCAGTTCCTTTTTGGCGCAGGGACGGCTAGTGGCCAAGGCATTGGGCTACAGCAGCCTGCCGCTGGCAGAGTACCCCGGCGTTATCATGCTCGACGACGAGGCTGACTTTCGCAAGAAGGTCGACGAAGGCCTTGTTGATCGTATAATCGAGGGTTTTGCCAGCACGGTCGAGGTGGCAGGAAAAGTGTCCGAGCCAGCGCCGCGAGACATTGTCTTCGAGGGCGATCTTGCTGCCGTGCAGGAGCATTTCTATAGGCGGATGTGGAGTGATGGTTTGCCAATCATTCCACCGACGATAGAGAAGGTGGGGGCCTTTCTCCGGTTCACGGACCGCTTGCCGGACGAGGTGATCGGGGCGTTGCTGCCGGAGAAGCGGGAAGCCACTGTGTGGAATGTGGCAATAAATGGGGTGATGGCAGGCTGTCGGCCGGAGTATATGCCGGTCCTGCTGGCCATAGTGGAAGTGATCGCGGATCCGGAGTTCCGGATCGAGGATGGCGGTAGCACGCCAGGTTGGGAACCGCTCGTTATTGTCAATGGTCCCATCGTCAAGGATCTGGACTTCAACTACGAAGCGGGCGCCATGCGCGTGGGTCGCCAGGCGAACACTAGCATTGGCCGGTTTCTCAGGCTTTACATGCGGAACATCGCCGGGCTGCGGATACCGCCGGGCGGAACTGACAAGGGGACCATTGCCTTTACCTTCAACGTGGCTATGGCCGAGAATGAGGACGTGGTGGCCGAATTGGGTTGGAAGCCGTTTAGCGTGGAACGCGGCTTCGCCAGGGGTGAAAACGTGGTGACGGTGCAGAGCGTGGTGGCCATCAGTCTGCCGATCTATGTCGCGGGAGAGAAGGCGGCCGATCTGGCGCAAACGATAGTCGACATCTGGGCGAAGGGAGATGTGGCGGCCTGGGCGCATACAGGCATGGCATTTGGCAAGTGGAATCCCTTACTGGTGCTGAGCCCGAGCATTGCCAGTGCTATGGCGCGTCAGGGATGGACGAAGGAGGATCTCCGCAACTATCTGTACGAGCATGCGAAGATGCCGGCGGGCACGGTCGAGAGCTATGGCTGGCAGGTGGGAGGGACCTCCTTTAGCCTTGAACGTTTAGTGCGGAAGGGCAAGTTGCCACCCGAATACGCTGTCTCTGCGGATCCCGAGCGGCTGGTCCCGATATTTCTCCGGCGCGAGTCTATCGGTATTGTGGTGGCGGGCGATGCGGGACGCAATCAGGCAAGAGGCTATACAAGTAACCACGAGCAGGGGCCTCCAATCAGCAAGAAGGTTAGATTACCGGAGAATTGGCAGGAGCTAATAAAGGGTTAGGTCCGACCGGCCCGGGTACATCGTGACATTATCAGCGGATTTATGAATTAAAATACGAGAGGATGAGAACTATGGGAAACGGTACCGTACTGGGGCTAGTTTGCAGTCCCAACAAGGATGGAAGGACAAACACACTGGTTCAGGCAACCTTGGATGGGGCGGCGGCTGCAGGCGCACAGACCGAGATCGTGCAAGTGTTCGACTACGTTGTCGCGGCCTGCAAAGATTGCGTGCCCTGGGTCTGCAACACCAATCGAAAGTGTACCTATGAGGACGAAGCCTTCGATTATTTGAGCGAGAAGATATTGAACTGTGGCGCTCTCGTTCTTGGCACCCCGGTCTACTGGTCGGATACGAGCGGGCTAATCCGGTACCTGGCGTTGAAGATGTACAGGGTCCACGGATTCGCCGCGCCGCTAAAAGGTGTACCGGCCGTCGGCATTGCCATAGCCGGTGGTACTGGCAACGGACTGTGTTCGGGCCTTCATCCGGTCTACCATTTCTTATACACATTGCATATGAGGGCGATAAAGCCGTTTCCTTCCACTAAATTCAATTTCGCCACGGCAATTGAAGAACATAAGAAGATTGGCGCCGAGTTGGCGGGCATGGCGGGCCAACGTTATCCCTTCAGCGGCATGGAGGAGCGAGCCCTTTGGTATGATACGCTTCCATACATAAACATGGGCCGGATCGAAGAGCGACGGCTGCTAGCCTCCCTCGTCACCGCTTCTTTGGGTGAGGATGCCGATCCGGCGATGCTCCGGGGATTGATTAGTGTCCAGGGGCTGCTGTCCGCAGATCGGAAGCTTGATGCTCTGCTCGAGATCGCGCGAGTATACGAGACCGGGTCCAAGGCTTTTGCCAGAAGGTAAGGGTCGGTCCATGACGATGAAGTCAACCATCCTTCTGCTGAAGGACCACCAACTATGTGTCCTGGCCACTCTCCCGTCCTTCCGTTTTTCTTTGGAGGGCGGTGGGAGAGTAGATAGGATGGGGGCGCACTCAGGTGACCCTGTTTTCAGGTCAGGCTTCTGTCGCCCATGAGATAGACGCCGGCAGGAGGAAAAGCAAAGTGCAATATCAAACCACAGGATTTGCCCAAGGACCACTCTATGATGTCGTCTGGCCTCTCGGCAAGTCTGTTGTTGCTCCGGCAATCGAGCCTACTGTTCCCATATCCGACTTGAATGGAAAGACCGTAGCCGAGCTTTGGGACTGGCTCTTCAAGGGTCCAGAGATGTTTGCCATCATTCGCCAACGGCTAAGAGAGCGCTTTCCGGACGTCAGGTTCGTCGACTACGAGACCTTTGGCAACATTCACGCCACGAATGAAGGGGAGATCCTCTCCTCTCTGCCGGAGATGCTGCGCCGGTACGGCTGCGATGCCGTAATCACTGCCGTCGGGGCCTGAGGAAGCTGCACGCCCGCCGTGGTGCGGGCCAGCGTCGCCGCCGAGAAGGCCGGCGTTCGCAGCGTTTCCATCGTCGCCAGTTCTTTCATTGCCCAGGGAAAGCTTATCGCCAGGGCGCAGGGCTTTGGTAACCTCGCTCTGGCGGAGTACCCGGGGGTTATCATGCTCGACGGCGAGGATGAGTTCCGCCAGAAGGTCGAGCTGTTACTCGTAGATCGCATCGTCGAAGGGCTGGCAAGCCATGGCGAAATGGTAGAATCATCGACCGAGCCGGCGCCACGAGACATCGTGTTCAAGGGCGACCTTGCTGCTGTTCAGGAGCACTTCTACCGGCAGATGTGGAGTGATGGCTTACCGATCATTCCGCCAACGCTGGAGAAGATCGAGGCTTTTCTCCGGTTTACCGACCGCTCGCCAGATGAAGTGATTGGCGCTCTGCTGCCGGAGAAGCGGGAGGCGACGGTCTGGAACGTGGCGGTGAACGGAGTGATGGCTGGCTGCCGGCCGGAATATATGCCGGTTCTGCTGGCGGTGGTGGAGGCCGTCGCCGAACCAGAGTTCCGCATTGAAGATGCCGGCAGCACTCCCGGTTGGGAGCCTTTGATTATCGTCAACGGACCGATAGTCAAGGAGTTGGATTTCAACTATGAGGCGGGAGCTATGCGAGTGGGCCGGCAGGCAAATACCAGCATGGGCCGGTTCTTGCGGCTATATATGCGCAATATCGCCGGGCTGCGAATCGCCCCTGGTGGGACAGACAAGGGAACCATCGCCTTTACCTTCAACGTGGCCCTGGCCGAGAATGA